>JBDKJN010000200.1:0-5219 GCA_039796595.1 Bacteroidota bacterium | reverse complement strand
AATTCGGTCAGTGTCACTCAATACAAGGGCTCCGGTACAGCCATTGAGAGACACTGGTTACAGATGAAACCCGAACAGAATCAATTTATTGCAACAAATGCAAGGAAATAAAAAGGGCTCGCCTTCGGCGAGCCCTTAATGTATCCTTTTGTGGATATTAATAATGCCACAAATCGTGTTCCATGATGAACAAATCGTTCTTGATGCGCTCACTTTCCAGCAATGCGTCAACACCTTTGGCATACGAATCGATACCACGATCATATACGTTGTCCTCTTTGATGATGTAGCTAGAGAATCTTCTCAACTGGAAAAGTTGATCAAATGTCATCTGCTGTGCATTATTGTGTGTGTTAAATACATCGTAGTTATTGAAGATGTATCTGCATTCAGGATAGTATAACCAGAACAATTCCTTGGTTCCTTTTACTTCCCCTGATTCATTACGCTTTAATACCACTGGCGCAATCCCAATGATACGCACATAACGTTCAGAACGCTGCTTGTCGAATAACCAGTCTTCTTTGAGCTCGTAGGCTACAACGTCTGCAGAGCTGATAGGCTCAACAGAGCGTACTTCCTCCTTCTCACCAGTCTCAAGGTTCTCCGTGTAACGGATCACAACCGGATTAAGAATCGAATCCAAAATCTGTTTCTCCATTGGATAGCGGAATTCATCATCATCTTGCGTTGGGCCAAGGCCGTATGCAGTCAATGAAAACTCTTCCGTTAATCCATAACGAATTACATCGAACAAGCTCTTACGGCCTGCGATTTCATCGATAGGATAATACAAATCCTGATTCATCTTTTGGCGTAGGTCAATCATTTGCCACATGCGGCGCGCCCACAAAACGTCGGCTTCGCGCAAATTTGGGTATGCGATTACTTTACGCGTTGGATTGTGCTCACGCACGTATGCACCATCCAATACAGTCTGTTCTGCCGGTTCTTGCGCCTGAGCTGTGAATGACAGCAGCATAGAAGCGAGAACGATGAAACGATTTTTTCTTGTCATGGTTTGCAATGAATTTGCTTAGTTTATTTTCAATGTGATCGGTGCAAGCTTGCGTGATTTACCATCAGGCATATTGCATTGAATGTTCTCAATGAAAATCTTGTCACCTGTCTTCGCCGCTTTAATTGCTGCAGAAGCATCAGGATTGATCTGCGCTCCGCCACAATTGTACTCCTTCAATTTACCACCGCTGCTGATTGTAATCATCCATGATGTTACAGTTGCAGTTACAGGAAAATCGAAATTCACCATTTCAGCACGAAGACCTGCAGCAACCCCTGCATCACCTTTAGCGATGAGCTGATCACTTGGAGTCTTACCACCGAACTTCGGAACCGGATCAGGAATCGGCTTTACACGGAATAGTTTTGTACCCATATTGGTATTGTTACCATTGATATCAGCGCTTACACTGATTTTGGCTTCATTACCAGCACCTGGTTTAACGTTCCATTCGCTATCCGACACCTTTTGGAATACCTCACAACCTTCGCAAGTTGGACGCATTTGGCTAGGCGATACACCGGGTACAGAGATTTCAACTGGATTGTCCAAACCGCGGTAGAATACGTTCATTTGCTTAGGAGAAATTACCAAAGCAGCCTCACCTACTGTAAATGGTGGGATGTAGTACTTCAAGAATTCCTCTTTACCGTTCTTCATGTAGCTAATCTGTCCAGAGTAGCCGTGTTGTCCGAGTGACAAACCACCTGTACCTACTTTAAAGATACATTTACCATCCGGTCCAGCAACAATACCAGCACCACCAGCGCCTGATCCAGGAGTTCCGCCATCGGTTGGCATAGGGCCTGAATACTCACCGCCTGGGTAAATCTTTGTTGTGCTGTTTTTATTGTACGCCGCGAGGTAAACCTCAGCAACGAACTCCTCACCTTTTAATACATAAGACTTCAAAGGCACAGCAGCAACTGTTACGTCGGTGAACTTCATGTCAGTTCCACCAACCTTATTCAACAACTCAGAAAGGACTGAAGCTTTTGTATTCAATACATCTGTTTCAATTTTAGAGATGGTTGCAATAACAGCCGCCAATGGCGTATGATAGAACTTGTTTACCACCCACGACTCTTCTTCCTTGTTAGCATCCAAAGAAATCGGGAAATGGTATGTACTGTCGATAGACGTGATCAAATCAGGAGTCAAAGTGATTTCTTGACCAGCGATATCCATTACTTTGATCGCACGCATCGACGCCGCAAAACTTTCGAGTTTAGACTTCAATTCCTCCGCAGACCACGGGTCTTTGCGAGGTTCCTGAGGTTTCGGACCGATCAACAACGTTGTGTTGTTTTGGTTTTCGTCTGGCTTTGTAATTTTCTTACGACCATCTTCAGACAACATGTCCAAAGCCTTGCCTTCAACCATGAATTCTTCCCAGCCTTCACCTGTAGCATTTGCCTTCATAGAGGCAGCCATCACGTGCGCTTTGAATTCTTCAATATACTTTACCAATGCATCTGCTTCGGTGACAACTTCTTCCGCTTTCGCGATAAAAGGTTTTGCCTTCTCAGCATCTTCAGGTTTTGGATTGCGCAAACCAAGCAAAGTTGCTTGAGCTTTACTTTCCAAAATTTCCGAAGTCTTCATTTGAGAGCGATTGATCTGCAAGAACGCATTCAATACGTCCTTAGAGATGTTCATCGCCAAGAGAGCGGTAAGTACGAGATACATCATACCGATCATCTTCTGCCTGGGGGTTTCTTTTCCGCCTGCCATTTTTCCTTGTTTTTTTTAATGGTTAATGTTGGTTTAACTTCTACAGAGTAGTCGCAAAACGTTCATTATTGGCGGGCAGTGCCCATTGCATTCAACATATTGCTGTACACGCTATTCAATGATTTCAAGTTGCGTGACAATTCAGCGATGTTTTCTTTGTATTGCTTAGTATCTTCAACTGAGTCAGCAAGATTCTTCACCAATGCACCCATGTCGCCAAACATTGTGCGAGTAGTTTCCAATTCTTTTAATTGCAACTCGTACATGCCGTTAAGAGCAGTCAAGTTTTGACTCATTTTTTGAAGGTGTTCACCAGCCGCTGCACCATCTTTTGCATGGTCAGTCAAACCAGTCAAAGTTTGAGAAGCCGCTTCGTACGTTTCAGCCAATTTGCCAACTTTTACAGAAGCACCTTTCAACGCATCTGCGTAGTCTGTTGACGCAGCAGCAGAAGAAGCGATATCAGAAAGATCTTTTGCTTTTGAGCTGAAGCTCTTCATGCCTTCACCCAAGCTTTGGATCAATTCAGGTTCAATTTTCGCTTCAGTCAACATGTTGTCAAGTTGAGCAGTCAAGCTATTGTTGTTACTACCACCACCACCGATAGCAGCCTTTTTACCTTTATTTTGCTCTTTCAAAGAAAGTTTAGCCTCATCTGGCAACGCCAATTCAGGATACACCAAAGACCAATCTGGTTCTTCGTGAACCTTTTCAAAAGCTGAGAAGAAAAAGATGATCGCCTCAATAGAGAGACCAGAAATCAACATCAAACTCGCACCTGGCCAGTGTTCGATTTTGAACATCGCGCCTACGATTACAATTGCAGCTCCAATACCATAGAGCTTTGCCATAAAACTTTTCCAGCCTTTGCTTCCGGGTTTCATAAATTTTACTTGTTTGTTGGTTTGTTAAATTGGTTAAAACTTGCAGTATAAACACGACATCATTTGGATGTCAGATCATTATTCATTGTTAAAGTCTTCAGGAGAAACATTTTTACCGCGACCGAGATACGACATCACGCAACGGAAACCGATATATGATTTCGCAGTGTCTTGATATTCGTAGGAGCGCGTACCTGTTTGAATGAAATAACCGATATCTTTCCAGCTACCTCCGCGAACGACTTTACGTTTCATTGAAGGAGGATCTGATTCCAAAGCACGGTAATCGTATTCCGAACTCATGTCATGAGAGAATTCATACACAGACTCATCGTAAGCCGTATTGGTCCACTCAGCGACATTACCTGCCATACAGAATAATCCGTAGTCGTTGGCACTATAAGAAGCGATTGGAACAGTATAGCATCCATTGTCTTCTACATAGTCACCGCGCATTGGCTTGAAGTTAGCCAAAGGGCATCCGAGATTATTACGGATATAAGGACCTCCCCATGGGTAAGGAGACAACTCCAAACCGCCACGTGAAGCGAATTCCCATTCAGCCTCAGACGGCAAGCGGAAGCGTTGAACAAACGTTTCACCGTTGTATGCTTTGAACTCGTTGAGAATTTGTGTTCTCCAAGCGCAGAATGCTTGACACTGCCCCCAAGTCACACCCACAACTGGGTATTCATCATAAGCTGGATGCCAGAAGTAATTTTCTGTCAACGGCTCATTGAACGAATAGGTAAAGTCATGCACCCAACACAAGGTATCGGGATAAATGTTAAGTTCCTCTTCGATGATGAATTGCGAACGATCGCTATGACCCTTCACAGAGTGCAATTGATTCAAGCTATTGGTTACGCCATACTCCTCATCCTTGCCAGCCTTGACAGCCGCGCCCTGGTAGTTGATCCACCAGTACTTGAATTTGAGTTTACGTGCATCAATTTCTTGACGATCGTAGAATTTGTCTTGGCCCTGGAGGTAAAATTGATCATAGACGATGTCAAAGACCTCGTCGTTTTCCATATCAATTTCTTCTTCCCAGTTCAGGACATATCCCTTGTTGACGAAACGCTCCATTTCGCGGCCATCTTCACGCTCGCTGATACCAAATCCTTCGATATCATTTTGTGCTAGCTGATCGCGCATAAGCGAATCCCGAACCCACTCAACAAATTGCCGGTACTCATTGTTGGAGATTTCGGTTTGATCAATGTAAAACGCTGGAAGCGTTACTGTTTTAGAACGAGAGTTCAACGCGTAGGGCACATCTTCATCACTTGGGCCCATGGTAAAGGAGCCGAAATGAATGTAATTCATGCCATACGGATTGATCTGAATCCATTCCTCCCGAGGGTAGGAACCGACCAGCTCACCGTTAGGTCCGCTTCCGCAACTTGCGTAGAGGACTAAAATGGACAAATAAAAGAACGATTTTTTCATGATTTCCCTTTTCTTAGTAACTAACACTTCAATAACTTCTTGGGTTGGTATTACTAAAAACTCTTATTTACTAAACTATAAATGGCAGATTTAAATGGTAAGTTACGTATTAATAACGACTCAGGTTT
>JBDKJN010000199.1:0-13788 GCA_039796595.1 Bacteroidota bacterium | reverse complement strand
TGTAATACGCACGAACTTCATCATCAGTAACAGTAATAGTACTATCTGGAATTTCAGAATACAATTTCACGACATAATCAATTGCAGCGCGATCGTTTTGTGTTTTGAACGCCCACTTCGCATCAATTTTATTGGCGTATGCACCTTTCTTGATCATAGCATCATACACTTCTTTTTGACGCTTTTTAGATACCAACTTACGCCATCCTGCAGCACGAGGAGCTTCCATGCCATCAAAGTTGGTTTGCATGGTCTTCTTCAAAGTATCTGTTACCTGACCATTGTAAATGGTAGTTTTTACATATGGACTTACAACAGTGCCAAACATGATGCTTTCCAATTGCTCATCAGTCACCTGAATACCGGTGGCAGCATATTCGTCTGTGTAGATTTTATCTTCTACGATTTGGTTCCAAGTGTCATTGGACAAGCTCTGATCATTTCCAGCATAGTTAAAAAGCGGTTTACGCTCCTCAAGTGCCTTCATCCAATCGCGGCTGCTGATAGTTTCACCTGCAATTTCTCCTGCATCTGGAGTTCCGCTTCCGAATACGGTGTCGGGATTTGCTCCAATCAAAAAGAGCAATAATGAAATACCGATCACAATCACGATCAAAGTACCTTTACTTCTGATTTTTTCAATCAATGCCATAACAGTCGTCTGGTTAAAATATTGGGCTGCGAATATCGTAAAAGGATCGATAACTTGCGCAATTCCCGTGTAAAATGACGTAAGAAACTGATAAACAGTGTGTTTTAGTCTTTATTCGACTTGAGATGGACCAATTCCACCCTGGTTTCACTCACTTTTAGGGTTTTAAATGTCCAATTTTCGTAGGTTATGACCTGTTGTTCTTCTGGAATGTCCCCAACGAGATACAAAAGTAGGCCGCCCAGCGTATCATATTCCTCCTGGTTATCTGGCAAGTTCAAATGGAACTTTTCATTGAGATAATCGATTTCCAAGCGCGCAGAAAACTCGTATTCTCCGTTCGACAATACGCGTTCCAGTGTTTCTTCTTTATCATGCTCGTCTTCGATTTCACCAAAAATTTCTTCCACGATATCCTCCATGGTCAGAATTCCCGCTGTTCCTCCAAATTCGTCCACAACAACAGCCATGTTGCGTTTTTCCTTGATAAATCGCTCAAGGATTTCGTTGGCCGTCATGGGCTCGGGGATAATCATGACCTGCCTTAGAATCTGTTGGATGTGTTCAGGCTTTTTAAAAAGATCAAAGCTGTGTACATAGCCAATTATATGGTCGATGCTCTCGCGATAGATCAGTATTTTGCTGAGTCTGGTGTCGATGAATTTTAAGCGCAAATCCTCTACACTGTCAGTAATGTCCATTGCCACCAGTTCATTCCTTGGGATCAGACAATCACGTGCTTTGACCTTGGAAAAATCCAACGCATTTTGGAAGATTTGAATTTCATGGTCGATGTCTTTTGCAGGATCAATATTTCCCGTTGCTTGTTGCAAATAGTGGTTTAGATCTACTCGGCCAAACTCGATCGCCTCGGGTTTGGGTTGTTTGCCAAAAAATAGTTTCAACAAAAGGTCGGAGATCGCAGTGATGATGAAAGCAAAAACGTAGAATACAACATACCAGATGATCAGTGGCAGAACAAAGGCATTAAGCCATCGGTTGGGGTTTAGACTGAAGATTGCCTTTGGAATGAACTCGGCGAAAATCAGAATGATAACCGTTGAAAGTATGGTTTGCGTTAGGAGGATGCCATATTCCCCGAGATGGGTGTTGAGAAATTCAATTTGCTCAATCATCCCGGTAATACCGTCACCGAGATAAAGACCTGAAACGACTAGAGCTGTGTTGTTTCCCACCAACATGGTAGCAATGAACATTTTCGGATGCTTCGCGAAATGTGCAATGACGTTGGCCGCGAAAACGCCTTGTTTTTTGTCGAGCTCGATTTTCAGTTTGTTTGAGGTGACAAATGCGATTTCCATTGCACTGGAAAAGGCAGAGGCTAGAATCGAAAGTATGAGAATGACGAAATAGGAAATATCCATGTGTATACCGAAGCTCAAAGTGGTGGTTGAGACCTGGGCTACTCCACTGCAAAAATAATAGAAACCAATGTGACGGGAATGACAAATCGATCAACAGTGAATTGTCGGCTCGAAGGGTGGTCAGGAACCATTTTACTCCCTGAATTTGCTGTGTTTTTCAAGTTTACGAGCCATCAGTTTTCGAAAGTACCACCACATAAAGGCCAAACCGGGTATGACGAAGTTTCGGCCACCATCCGACCAACCCAATCGATAAGTCTCATAACAGGCATACAGGAAAGTAAGAATCGAAAACAACAACCAAAAGTTTTCAAAAAAGCGATTGACCTTCATCATAGTAATTATGGGTTTTTATCGACTGTGAGCTCTCCAACAGGCTTCAGGATTCTATACTTCGTGAAACTATCGTTACTTACCATGCCCATACCGTGTAGGGTACTGCCATTGGATGTATGAATATCGACGCGTTTGTTGGTGAATATTTTAGCACTGTCTTGCAAATAAATCAGTTCTTCTGTTTCCAATCGCTCATTTTCGACATTGTACAACTGCACGTGCCCCCATGCTGTGAGTTTTTTGGCACTTTCTTCATATTTACCATTATCAGCAGTAAGACGTGCGTTTTCCTTTGCCAGTGAGTCATAAAAAATGACAGTAAATCCTCCACTTGCCAGCATCATGTCTGTTTCACCCTGATATTGGTCCAGCTGCGTAGCAATTAGTTCATGGGTGATTTTACCTTTTTCGGTAACACGATAATGAGCTTGTTTGCTGGTTTGCACAGGTAATTGACGAGCATTCGTGATGGCCTCAATCTCTTTCATCTCGTTTTCACAAGACCCAAGAAGGATGAGCAGAACAAACCCAATGATCGCGAAACGATTATTCATATTTTCTGCGTGCAAACCATGCTTCACGTGGCACGAGGGTAACACCAATTTGATAAACCATGCCCGTCATTTCCAATTGGCCTTCAGTTGCTTGACCAAGTTGGTAATAGGAGGCGCCTAAGTTTATCTTATTGAATGATTTCAGTATTGGAATAGAAATACCTGCTGTGAATGCGGATTCATTGATGTTTTTAGAATTGATTTTCCAATACGTCTGTCCGCTATAATATCCCACACGATAGGTACAATGGCGAAATGTACCCGTACTTACACTGTTGTCAGGCGTCAAAGACAATCCCACCGACATGCGATTGGCTTGTGTGAGTTCATTGTTTCCTGTAATGTCTGATCCTAAATTGATTTTGGACGAGGACCAATCTTGTAAGCGATATTCAAGATTCAGTTGTAAATCGCCGAATTTTTGTCGGTAATAGGTCCAGGCAATTCCTGCCGAAACATGTTGAGGCAACGCATATTTGAAGCGAATGGATTCGTTCATAAACGTAGTATCTACAGGGTAGTCATCAAGATCTGTGGCGGTTAATATTTCGTCCAGATAAATGGATTTTGAAGAAATACGACTGGCAACACCAAAGTTTAATCCGATGTGCAAATCAGAGTGGCGAATGACTTTTTTGCTGACATCCAACACATGTGAAATGGGCAATATATAGAGCAAACCCGTTTCGATTTGAAAACCATTTAAAGAATGGTTCTGGCTGAACTTTCCATAATTATAGTTTGTGTTTTCGGGAAATTGGATCTTACTCGAATGATGAATATTGCCAAAAATATAATTGAGATTGAGACCAAAGGCAATGGTCTGTTTCTGTTTTTGTTCGTCTTGACTTTTTCCAAGATAGAATTTGCGACCCATTCCTACCGTGGCTTTATTCAGACCCCCTTGGCCTTCATAGATGTATACAGTGGATAAAGAATCATTTAAGGTTTGTGGGCTTGAAGCGGAATAATTGACAAACGTATAAGGTTGCATTCCCAATGCGAATCCCCATTTACCGCCGGGCTTGCGAAAACCCAGAAAGACGTTTTTAAGGTATCCGTTGTTGTAATTGGCCGTTTGATCTTCGTATTTATAACGCACCATCATACCGCTGCCTGCTGCTTGAAATGTGGTCATTGGTAAGAAGGACAACGAAGCTGGATTTAGCAAGTTGATGCCATGTTGACCAGTTGATGCGACACCGGTACCACCCATTCCCAATTGTTGCGGGTTGAATTGTGATTCCATATAGCCCAATCCGAATCGGGTATACACATTGTTGTTATTGTTTTGAGCAAGAACGTTAGTCGTGCTCATCCAACAACTGAAAAGACAACTAAGAGTTATTAAGCTGGAAGAGATAAATTTCATGTAGGCCCATTAATGTTAAAAATGGTTCGGCAAAAATGGGGCTTTTCAGCCATGGTACAAAATACGATGCATCTCCGCCGGTGATTATGACGCTCAAACGCTCGTTTAGACTACAATGTCGTGCAATAATTTCTTTGATTTCGGCCAAAATGCCCAATTGAACTCCGCTTTGAATCGATTGAACGGTGGTTTTTCCAATGGGCACAATTTCTTCGGCTGAAGGAGCTACCAGGGGCAATTGTCCGGTGAATTGATCCAATGCTGCGAATCGCATATTTAATCCAGGTGATATCGATCCACCGATGAGCGTGCGGTTGGATATCGTTGTGGTGGTAATGCAGCTACCGCAGTCGATGATCAAAATATCCTCTGTATCACATAGTTGAAGAGCACCGGCTACATTCGCCAAACGGTCGACGCCAAGAGTTTCTGGAGTATCATAGGCTATCGCAAACGGCATGAACAGATCACGACGCATTTGAAGGGTTGAAGCATTTAAGCCATCCAATAATTTTTGACCATTGTCCTCGCGGACACTGCTGACGATCCCTCCTCGGCAACCCAATTGGTTAATGGATTGAATTAACTCCTCTTCTCCCCCGCGGGCAACACGGCGATTTTCGATGATTTTGTTTCCCGAAAAAATACCAACTTTGGTAGTGGTATTTCCTTGATCGATTACAAATGTTCGGGTTTCCATGTTTTATTTTTCTCGACTGACCAACATCAAGACATTCCCTTTGTTTTCGAATAGTTTTCCTTTACCGTCTTTGATGGCGATATAATAGATATACGAACCCTCCTGTACTGTTTCTCCATTCATTGTTCCATCCCAAGGAGCCGCTATGTCATTTGTTTGGTATATGATATCGCCCCATCTGCTCATGATAACCATGTTAAATTCGCTAAAGTCAGCAAAACTGATAATGGGGGCGAAGGTTCGATTAAAACCATCAATCACAAAAGCATTTGGGATCCAAATAACGGGATTCTGCGAGACACAAATTTTATTGCTAAAAGCTGTAAATGATGTGTCGAATAGCGTGTTTTCTATTTCCACAGCCTCTATCCGATAGCAAAATTCACCAGAGGTATTGCTCAACAGGGATACATCATCTTCATAGCTGCGTGTACCTGAAGGCACTGTGGCTAATAATTCTTCTGGGCCACCGATATCTATAGTTCGGTAAATCCTGTAGTTGCTCACTCCAATTTCCCAATCTCCATAAGGGCCCCAAATCACAGTATTTACCAGACGATTCGGATCGGCCAAACCATCACCCAATATGCTAATGCCATTGTTGGTGGTATCTATCACATCACCACATAGATTTTCACAGATGACACGATAGGTGTAACTGAAAACGTCCGCGTGCACCGTTACATCATGGATCGATACTTCTGTCACTGACTGATCTTCTTCTGTTATAATATCTTCCCAGTTTCCGCCATTGATGTCTTTTCGCTGTAAGGTGTACTGATGCGTATCTGTTGTAAATCCTACAGCAGCCTTGACCTCGATCATATCATCATCTACAACCGAAGCAGAGGCGAGATAGACACGGTCAGGTGCAATAGGGTATGGTGTAAGAACGGCCTGCAAATTGGAAACAGCCGTATGGTTTCCGACGGTGTCTACTGCCTCGATGTAATAGACATTGTATGCATTGTAGTCAAAACCTGTATGTGGATAGTACAGTTGTGCACCAGAAACGTTGCCAATCAACTGAAAGGGTAAAGTGTTGAAAGGAGTTGTAATATCAGGCGTGCTGGCATGATATATATTGTAATAGCTCACGCCAAAAGGCCATCCGATGTATGGTGTCCATTCCAGATTAACCTCATCATCGCACATCGAATATGGAATGTTCGGCAGAAAAACGGAGCAGTTGCAGACGTCAGCTGTAGTGCTGGTGTTGGGGCTCGGGGGAATACCTGTGAAACACGAGTCAAAAGCAGCCAACAAATAGCAGGTTGGCCCAAGTGCTGGGTTGACAATGAAATCAACGAACGTGGTATTGGTATAGCCGTGAATAGTGTCAAGAAAATACACATTGCTACCATCGCACTCATACACCAAATAACCGATGCAATCGGGACTGTAGCTGGGGTCCCAAGTAACTACAGCATCATTGGTCATGTGATTAATCGAAATGCTTGTGATTGCTGGTACTTCAGGTGGTTGAAAGTCACCGAAATTGTTACCGGCTATATTGCTCGCAAATGAGCAGCCTCCAGGCATTTGCAATCGAATTTGAAAATTGAGAAAAGCGCTGCAATGTTGAATTTCATATTGCCAATTCGATACTCCATAAGGAAGAGTGGACACCATGGTCCAGGTGCCCGCAGGATACTCTTTCCAAACTTCATATTCAAGGCCGGTAGGGACAATTGTGTTATTGTCAAATGGACTGTCCCAATTCAAATTGGCATAGCCCATAGGCAATGTACTTGGAATGGCGCTCAGATGAATTGATGCTATAGTATCACTGGCTGAGCTTTCACCTGTATTGTCCGTGGTGGTCAGATAATAATACAGCTCATCCACATTGCCAAGAATGGTGGGATCAGTAGCATCGTAGTCTGAAACATTATTAATGGTAGTAATCAGGCTATATGGGCCATTGTATTGTGTGGATGCGTAGACGTTGTATTGAACAAATATGTTGGTAGGGTCGTTTACCGGGACCCAACTTACGGCCACATTGCCTGTTGGAAAGACTTGTGTGCAGCCGATCTCAGGTGGGGGCAATATTTGCGCAAACACACTGCTTTGCAGCACCATCAAGAGCACTGTCAGGAGCATATTTAAGTGTGTTTTTTGCATATTCATTCAGCAAAAGTAATGCGAGTGGTGTTTTGCAATGGTCGAATCCAAGTTCATTTCCCTTAAAGTCATGTCAATAATATCATGAATGAAAGACCCCAAGGATGCATTTATTTTTTTGTTCATACCGTGCGTCTATTGGCGTCGATCCATAAGGTTATTCCCTTACTGTAAACGCACATAAAGCCACGCTGGTTGCGTGGTGCGTGCGCAACGTGTTTGGTGTTATTTTGTTGTGTTGGTGATGGAGAATAATCGTTCAGCGTGTGACGCATATTCATGCATCATTCGATCGATAATTTCGGCCGCAGGCAGTATTTCATCAAGATGAGCCGATGCCTGCCCAATTTCCAATTCGCCTTCGATCAAATCTCCTTCAAACATCCCTTTTTTAGCGCGACCACGGCCAAGTAATTGTGCCAATTCATCTTTGTCAGCGCCGCGCTGATAGGCTTCTGCAACCTTTTGATAAAATTCGTTTTTGATTAAGCGCACGGGGGTAATTTCCTTGAGGGTAAGTAAGGTGTCACCTTCCTGAGTATCAATGACTTTGTTTTTGAATGCGGCATGAGCGGAGGATTCCGTACTTGCCACAAAACGACTGCCCACTTGCACGGCTTCAGCTCCCATGGCCATTGCGGCCAACATTGTAGCACCGTTATAAATGCCTCCGGCGGCAATGACAGGAATATCCAGCACTTCAGCAACTCGAGGGACCAAACACAAAGTAGTAGTTTCTTCGCGACCATTGTGGCCTCCGGCTTCGAAACCCTCCGCCACAACAGCGTCGCAACCGGCAGCCTGTGCTTTAAGAGCGAATTTGGTGCTGGATACGACATGGACCACCTTTATTCCAGCCGCTTTGAATCGTTGACAATGCGTGGCAGGATTTCCTGCAGAAGTGAAAACGATTGGAACTCCGGCATCAATGATATGCTGAATGTGTTCTTCTACCTGCGGATAAAGCAGCGGCAAGTTCACAGCAAACGGTTTTGAGGTGGCCGCCTTGCACTTTTGAAGTTGCTCTTGGAATATTTCGGGGTACATGGATCCAGAGCCAATCATGCCCAGACCACCTGCATTGGATACTGCTGAAGCCAATTCCCAGCCACTGCACCAAATCATACCTGCTTGAATAATGGGCTTTTCAATGCCAAAAAGCTCAGTTATACGTGTTTTCATAGCTGCAAAGGTGCAACAAGTCTAACGGAAATGGTCAAACGTGCTTCTGATTTAGGGCAACTAATCACCAAAATTGGCGTAGAAAGCACAGATCGTTTTAATGCATTCGAAGGTGAAGAATGGAAGAATTGAGCGGGAGTAATCTTTCGGCAAATTAAAAGCCGAAGCTCGAAACGGAATTTTGCGGTTGAAGAGTTAAAAAACTGCGTTAACTGTTAATCACTTGTAAAGTAATTGAAACATCGTATATTAGCGCTTTATTTTTGAGCGAACCTTATTCTATAGTATCACATGAAAAACCTCATATTAATCCTCATGCTTAGTGTAGCTGCGCAGCTCAATGCTCAGTTTCAGTATGATTATGGGATCAAATTTGGTGGAGCCAATTACCTTGGTGATATCGGTGGCAAATCAATGACTCGTCGCGATTTTGTCTATGACATGCACTTAAAAGATGCCACTCGTTATTCTACCGGTGCCTATTTTAGATATAAATACAGTAAGCGTTTTGCCATCGCAGCAAACCTGGATTATTTGCGTATTTCAGATTACGACAGATGGTCAACCAATCTTCCGCGTAGAGCGCGCAACATGAATTTCAGAAATGATATCATTGAATTGGGAGCTCGTGCTGAATTGACCATTTTTTATGACAATGACGTCGGTAATCGCGGATATTATAACCCAGACTTTAAATGGTATGTGTTTGCTGGTTTGGCTGGTTTTTATCACAATCCAAAGGGTCAAATTCACGTCAACGGCGATATTACGGAAGACGGTGCTTGGTTCGCATTGCGTCCATGGATGACCGAAGGCCAGGATCGTCCATACAGTCCAGTAAGCATCGCTATTCCAATGGGTACTGGTTTCTATTTTACATTCAAAAAAGAATGGCGTGTGGGTTGGGAGTTTAGCTGGAGAACATTGTTCACAGATTACATCGATGACGTTTCTACATTCTATGCGAAGCCTAATACGGATGATCCACTGGCCGATGTGTTCGTTAACCAAGCTACTTACCAAGGCCTTCTTGATGAGTTAAATGCTCAGGATGGCGCGAAGGATTCGGAGTTTTATCCGCTTACGATCAACAATTTTAGATTTTGGAGTGAAGATGAGGATACTAAACGCGGCGACCCAACAAACAACGATAGCTACCTAACCACTCAAGTAACATTAGGTAAAGTGATCAAAGGTCGAAGCAAATTCTATAAATCGAAGTACAGCGTGAAGAACACCCGCAATGTGCGTCGTTCACGTGCGAAGTTCTAATCGAATCAACAAATCAAATGATATCAAAAGCGCTCCTACGGGGCGCTTTTTTTATTCCTTATTGGGCAATTCGATCCACTTACAGGCAACTGCAATTGGGCAAATAAAGAATCCAGGAAGGCATTCGAGTCATCGGTTGGGGAAAATCACAGCGCATGAACGCTTTTGAATGAAGAACAATTATTCCTTCCCCCAAAAAAGCATGCTTGAGCACATTTTTTCATTGTGCGGCATTCATCATGGTGTATCGGAACATGTAGAACCAATTAGCGTTCTTATAATTCTTTGCGTTTTCCTCTTTTCATGAAGTTATAATGAAACGATAAAATAGTGACTTGACATTTTTCTAAAGAAGCGATCTAGAGAAAATAGGAAGAGAAAACATTCGTAGTTGAGTGTTTCGTCATAGGAATAGATAGCTAAGAGGCAGTCTTAATTTTAAGCTACTTGCAATGGAATGTTAGCTGCCAATAGGACGAGCAAAAGAAGGCCCAGCGCGATACGGTACCAGCCAAAAACTTTGAATCCTTTGCGCGAGAGGTAGCCGATGAAGAAACGAATCGCTAACATCGCTACTATAAATGCAACTACGTTTCCGATCAATAGTATTTTGATGTTGTCTGCTTCGAAAATTTCAGGGTGTTCCTTATATCCTTTCAGCAATTTGTAAGCAGAAGCACCAAACATGGTTGGCACAGCAAGGAAAAATGAAAATTCAGCAGCTTGTTGTCGAGTTAAGCCTTGCGACATTCCTCCAATAATCGTTGCCGCACTGCGCGATACACCGGGGATCATGGCGATGCACTGAAATAGCCCAACAATAAATGAGTTACGATAAGTTATTTCAGCGCCTTTATTGTCACGAAACCATCGATCAACAAAGATCAAAATAAAGCCACCTAACAAGAGTGAGAACGCAACTACAACGACATTTTCAAGCAAGGAGTCGATAAAATCGTTTAATGCAAATCCAATGATGGCAGCCGGCAAAAAACCGATGAATAATTTAAAATAGAAATCAAGGGATTGAAAGAAGCGTTTGAAGTAAAGCACTACTACGCTGAGAATTGCCCCGAACTGAATATTAATGGTAAAAGCCTTGACAAAATCACTGTTCTCGACACCCAATAGATGTTGCACAATAATCATATGACCTGTGCTCGAAATAGGCAAAAATTCGGTGATGCCTTCAACGATGGCGATTAGAATAGCCTCTAGAATAGTCACTTAAAAAGCAGATTTGGGTTGACCTTATTTCTTTGGGCGATACATGATTCCGACTCCGATGATCAGATAGCCGATTAACACCACTAAAGGAGCAATGGTGATGCGACGTGTGCTGAACAATTCTTCACCGTTGAATACATTGGGATCCTGACTTCCGCCACCGGACATCAGTAGATAACCAATAATAATGGTGACAACACCTGCGATAAGCAACAGGTAGTTTATTTTTTTGAACGGCAGCTGTAATCCTTTCTTTTCAGACATTGCACAAAAGATGTTGTTTTCGGAGCGAAGTTAACGAAATAATAGCGGAATCTACGAAGCATCGAAGGGAATTGTAAAAGATTAAGAATAGCAGGCCATTCCCATCGTTTTGATTTTAACTGCCGCCCGATAATTCTTGAATAGCCATCCATGCCATTAGGCCAGCACCTGTTTCGAGTGCTTTTTCATCGATGTCAAATTTGGGGTGATGTACGCTAAAGCTTTTGTCATTGCTATTTGGATCTGCTGTGCCTAGGCGATAAAAACATCCAGGCATAATTTGACTATAATAAGCGAAGTCTTCCGCTGTCATGCGTAAATCGAGATCAACAACATTTTCTTCGCCCAAATAAGCTTGCGCCCATGCTTTGCATCGGCTTGTCATTTCGGCATCGTTGTGCAGTACAGGATAACCGCGTTCAATCCGAAAATCAACTTGGCCGCCCATGCCTGTGACCAATGATTCAGCCAATTGTTTCATGCGGCGATGCGCTTCGTTGCGCCATTCTTCATCAAAAGTGCGAAATGTACCTGCCATTTCCACAGTATTCGGAATAATGTTGGTAGCACCATTAGCGATGAATTTTCCAAACGACAGCACCGTTGGCATTGCCGGATAGGCCCAACGACTAACCACTTGTTGCAGCGTAACCACAAGGTGCGAAGCAATGAGCACGGGGTCAATATTTTTATGTGGCTTTGCTCCATGCCCGCCCACACCGGTAACGGTCACATAGATTTCGTCTGTGCTCGCCATATATGGTCCTGGTTTCAATCCAATTTTGCCAGCAGGTAACTCGGGATACACATGTTGTCCAACGATAGCTTGCGGCTTTGTTTTTTCAAAAACGCCGTCACGGATCATAAGGGAAGCTCCTCCGGGAAGTACTTCCTCGGCAGGTTGGAAAACCAACTGTACACTTCCGTTCCACAAGTGGCTGGTGCGTGTGAGAATGGCAGCTGCCCCTAACAAAGACGTAGTGTGTACATCATGTCCGCAAGCATGCATGACACCGGGGTTTTGACTAATATATGGTACTGCGTTTTCTTCGTGTATCGGCAGTGCATCCATATCGGCCCGCAAAGCGATACATGAATTGACTGGAGCTTGACCGTGAATAACAGCGGTTAATCCGTAACCTCCAATTCCTGTTTGAGGCTCTAATCCTAAGGTGCGCAAATAGCGCTCAACGTATGATGAAGTTTCTTTTTCGTGGTACGACAACTCCGGATGGGCATGCAGATGTCTGCGATGCTCGACCAATTCAGGATATAAGTCCTTGGCGTGGCGTTGAATTTCCGACAATAGAGTACTCATGGGCAATCACAAGTTTGATTTTCGCGCACAACGTTGCGCAATGTAAATGTCGAATCGGCTAAGGCCAAAGAGTAGAGCACATGGCCGTATTTCAATGCGTATATTTTGGGTTCGGTGCGCACCTGACTGGATCCGAAATCAACCTCACCTTGTACACGTGCAATTTGAAGGTGCTCGTTGGAGATTTTATTGCAATCCATGCTGCATTGCGCCTCTTGGCCAATCTGCATTTTGAATTCACGAATGTCTCGCATAATGCGTTGTTGCGGAGTCCAACTCAGCCAATTGTATTCAGGAAACATCATGGCCACAACCGCAAGTCCGATTACGAAACCAATCAAATAACGCATAAATCTTTGTCCAACTGTCATAGGGCAAATGTATTCAACATGCGATGGAAATGGTCAATTTTTGCTGAGTTACACAGAATAGGATTACAAATACCAATTGGATTTTTTTAGCACGGTTGATCATCTAACCTCTCTTTTACTGACGTACCTTCGCGGAGATCATATGCC
Organism: Bacteroidota bacterium; assembly: GCA_039796595.1. Lineage (GTDB taxonomy): Bacteria > Bacteroidota > Bacteroidia > Flavobacteriales_D > Sanyastnellaceae > CANHSF01. The sequence goes on along the minus strand of JBDKJN010000199.1, from coordinate 881 downwards.
TATGGAGACAAATCGTTCGGTATTACATACTTCGAATTTGGGATTTCAATACAGCGGAGGAACAGCTTTTCATTTCCCTGATTTGGAGTGTGCCCCAGGGCAAGAACTGTTGATTCTTGGTCAGAGCGGTAAGGGAAAAACAACCTTATTGCATTTGATAGGAGGATTGCTTCGCCCAACACACGGCGTCATTCAGTTGGCCGGACAAGACACCACGAAATTGAGCGATCGTCAAATGGACTTGCATCGCGGCAAAGAGGTGGGTATTGTTTTTCAAACTGCCCACTTTGTAGATGCGATGAGTGTATTGGACAATTTACTTATGCCCGCCTTTTTGACGGGACAAAAATTGGATCGTGATCGAGCGGAGATGTTGCTGAAACAATTGAATTTGTCTTCCAAAGCGCATCGCAAGCCAAGTGAGTTGAGTGTGGGTGAACAGCAAAGGGTGGCTATAGCACGTGCGGTTATTCACACTCCAGCGCTGTTGTTGGCAGATGAACCAACGAGTGCGCTCGATGACCACAATGCAGAGCAAGTCATTCACCTCCTTAAGGAATATGCCGCTCAGCATCAATCGGGATTGATCATTGTAACGCATGATCAGCGACTTAAAAATGAATTTCAACGCACCGTGGTCCTATGAATCTGTCTAAAATTGCCTGGAGTAATATTCGCCATAAAAAATGGAACACCGTCCTGAGTGTAGTCTTGTTGGCTTTTGGTGTTGGCACCGTTGGAATGATGCTATTGCTCGAACGGCAATTGAGCCAACAGTTTGAGCGCAACATCAAGGATATTGATTTTGTGCTAGCCGCCAAGGGCAGCCCTCTTCAGAGCATTTTGGCCAATGTCTACCATGTAGATGTGCCAACGGGGAA
>JBDKJN010000198.1:0-2688 GCA_039796595.1 Bacteroidota bacterium | reverse complement strand
GAAGGCCGGGCTTTCGGCTCAGATAGCCTCAAAGGCAAAATATGGGTAGCGGCATTTTATTCGCTAAGTGATAGCAATGCGGCTAAGATCACTGAACGGTTGTTGAATGTAAATTTTAAGTATCGGAATCGCCCTGAAATCTCCATTGTATCATTCTCCACCCAACCGGACAAGGATACTCCGGAAGTGCTGAGGAACTATACGGATATGATGAATCGTTATAATATTACCGCTTCGAAATGGCAATTTTTAACGGGACAACCTGAGGTGTTGAACTCTTTTATGCGAAATGGTTTTCTAATTGAAAACATTCATCAGGAAGCGATCTTTCGATTGGTCGACCATAATGGCCAGGTGCGCGGTCAATATGGCAATACAGAATACCATATGGAGGATTTAATGGAAGACATTTCAGCCATTAGCAAACGCAAAAAAGTTGAGAAATTCAATGAGAAGCAAAAGTTGGGAGACTAAGATTATTTTTTTGTTTGTTTTGTGCTCCTCTTGTTGGGATCCAAAAGAGAATAAAACTGAATCATTGCCGTATTACGGCCCTCATGAAATTCTTCAAGGTGCTAATGGTGTGGATACGAACTATTATACCGTACCGAAATTCAGTTTTATTAATCAGGATAGTGCGGTTGTTGATCATCATACTTTTGCAGGTAAACCATTGGTAGTTGAATTTTTCTTCAGTGGTTGCCAAAGCATTTGTCCTGTTATAACCTCCCAACTAACACGCTTACAAGTGATGATGGCCAAGGATGGTTTGGCAAAAGAATATAGTATTTTGACGCATACAGTGGACCCTGAAAAGGATACGCCAAGTGTTATGAGACAGTACGCTGCCGAAATTGGAGTTGAACATTCCAATTGGCAATTTGTTACAGGAAGTGCTGAGGATATTTATTACCAGGCTGAGCAGGGATATTTGGTGCCAGCGTTTCCGAGTGATACAGCACAGGGCGGTTTTTTTCATACCGACCAATTGGCGTTGATTGACGGAAATTATCATATACGCGGATACTACGATGGCACCTCGACGAAGGAGGTTGATTCGTTAATGTTGGACTTAAAGAAGTTGATACAAGAGAATAAAAAACAATGAGCACGAACAAAACGTTAGCAGAAAAAAGAGTGAGGACATTCATCATTATGGCTTCATCTTTAATTCCAGTAGTGGTGGGAATTCTTTATATGATGCCTAAGATATCTACCGAAAATAGTGCAGTCCGCGATGTGCTCAATTGTTTGCCTGCTTTGAATGCTATTCTTAATGGAACTACAGCAGTTATTTTGATATCGGCTGTGGTTGCAATCCGCAATAAGAGGCAAAAATTGCATCAGACTTTGATGACAACCGCGGTGTTATTGTCTGTACTTTTTTTGGTTAGTTACATTGCGTATCACTCTACGAGTGAATCCACTTCGTACCCAAAAGATGCTGCTTACCGCTCGATATATCTGTTCATCTTACTTACACACATTTTGATCTCTGCGATCATTGTGCCACTGGTTTTGATCACCTATAGCCGAGCTTTGGCTGAAAGATTCGATAAGCATAGAAAAATCGCCAAAATAACATTCCCTCTTTGGCTTTATGTAACTATTACTGGCGTGATCGTATATTTTATGATTGCGCCATACTACCCGTTCTAAGTGTTTTCTAGTATGTTGTTCGTCCCTTAACTATGTCCAAATTCAATATTTTTGGCAACTAGAATGGAGCTTTGTCTGTGACGGATAACATGTTAAGGCAGGGGCGGATATAGGGGTACGGGATCCCGAAATAGGTGCGGAGGCGAATTGTAGTAGCATTAAAAATTGTGAATAAGACCATTTGATCCAAATCCTCAAATTGTTTAATTTTGACGTGATGAAAAGAATTATAGCCAGTTGTTTGTTGGTTTTGCTACAGGCATCAGGGGTATTTGCACAATGTGCGATGTGCCGGGCTACTGCTGAAAGTGCTACTGAACATTCAGGTAAAGGAATTGGTGAAGGATTAAATGCGGGAATCGTCTACTTGATGTTAGTTCCCTACGTAATCATGGTCGTATTGGCGGTAGTTTTTTTCAGAAAGAAATGGGCGGGTTGGTTTAAAACCTCAACGATTTCTTAATTTTTACAGAATTTGTGATTTTGGTCGGATTTTTGAAAAACCGCCGCCTATACAATTCACCTCGATGAAAAACGCGTTAAATAAAATTGTACTCGTAATATGTTGTTTTGGTTTTTGGACCAGCAATATAGCTGCACAATTTACCACTGAGAAGGCGATTGATAGCACTAAGACGGAGACCGTTGAGGAGCAGAAGATGCAGCTTTTGGTTACCGATTTTAAAACCAAAAGATCAATGGATGCCGATGTCATCATCAAGGGATTGAATCCGCGTAAAACGGTTATTTTTAAAGATCTTTCGGATACCACAATTGTTCTCAAGAAATACCGCATTTATACCATTTCAGTATTGAAACCAGGGTACATGTATTTCTCGCACAAATTCTGGCCAGATGAACAAAGTCTACATTTGGAACGAATTGAATTAAAGACTTTGAGTCTCGGTTTAAAAACGGCAGTTGATATTACCTTCCTTGGCGACGAAACAGAGATTTACCACAAGTCTTTCCCCGCTCTCGAGGAGCTTGTTGAGTTTATGAAGCAAAACCCAAGTGTCAAAATTAAGG
>JBDKJN010000197.1:0-2658 GCA_039796595.1 Bacteroidota bacterium | reverse complement strand
CTTTGCGGTGCTTATGTTGTTTGCAGGCCTGACCAGCGCAATGATTGTTTCCTATGGTAGAATGGTGTGGATGCATATTGACCCACCGAAGGCGTTTTGGGTGAGCAATGCCCTGATTGTTTTGTCGAGTTTGACGCTGATTATTTCCACTCGTAAGATGAAAGCTGGCGCTGCAGCAGCTTCGCGGTTGTGGTTGGTGATCACCTTTGTGTTGGGTATTGCTTTTGCGGTGTCGCAGAATAGCGGTTGGAGCTATCTTTCTTTAAGAAAAGCAGGGAGTTACACGTACCAGACGGAAAGCGGGGCAGAGGCGCATAAATGGCATCCTTTGGGTAGTTTAGTGGGTGATTACGGAACTGATTTTTGGTTTGAAATGCAAGGAGAAAGGTTGGTTAAGGAGAATGGAGAATATTACATTCCGTCAAAGCCAAATAACCCCGTGACCAACGTGGTTATGACCAATTTTAACGCTTGTGGTGCGTTAATCAGTGTTTTGGTATATGTCCATATCATTCACTTGGTATTGGCCTTGCTTTATCTTATCCGATTGTATATTCATATGCATCGGGGTAAAGTGCACCCAGGTGATTATGTGAGCCTTTCGAGTGCTGGGGTATATTGGCACTTTTTGGGCTTTCTGTGGCTCTATCTTTTTGCCTTTATATTCTACTTGTATTGACCTTATTTAGATCGTGATGACACTTTTTACAAGGTTATAGGATAAACGTTTTCAGTCATTTGAGTGTTTATTTAGAATGGGTATAATTTAGTTGGCTAGTACGGACATTGCGATGTAGATAAAAATGCCTAGAAAAATTTGAAAAACGTACCCTTTCTATGCGATTTCAGTATTAAACTTGCGAAAAATTTCTTAAACCTATTATGGCCGGTCAAGCTCAGTCAATAGACAAAAAGCAGCTATGGGGAGGTGGACAATCTCCATTCAGCATCAGTTATGGTAAAATGATGATGTGGTTCTTCTTAGTGTCAGATGCACTGACCTTTGGAGGCTTGCTGATTGCATATGGCGTTATTCGTCATTCCAGTCCAGAAGCATGGCCGGTAGGCGAACAGGTTTTTGAGGCACTGCCATTCATTCATGGTGCCTTCCCTCTTATCTACGTCGCTTTCATGACGTTCATTCTTATCGTTTCTTCAGTGACGATGGTATTGGCGGTTGAAGCGGGTCATCGTATGGATAAGCGAGGCGTGATCAAGTGGATGGGTTACACTGTCATAGGTGGTTTCGTGTTCCTTGGGTCACAGGTTTGGGAGTGGTCTCACTTCATTCACGGCTCTGGTGGCGCATTCGAGATCGCAGCACCATTAACTGTCAAGGCAGATGATGGCAGAACAATGGAATTGAATTCTGGTACTTGGGTACACATGTCTTCAGATTTCGGTCATGCATATGAACATGCAATTGAACACGGTGATGAAATTAAGTGGGAAGGCAATAATATGATTGTTACACCTGGTCATCATGGATGTGCGCACGGTGACGCCCATGCTCATGGAGACGGTCATGGCGAGGCTCATGCAGAAGGACATGGTGATGCTCATGCAGAAGGACATGGTGATGCTCACGGCGGACACGAAGCTTGTTGTGAAACTAAACCAGTTTCCTATCCGTTGGAGTTGGTTCTCAATAAATATGTCCTTGAGCGTAAGGGCGAAGAGGACTTCGCAAAGTTGAAAGTGACGGGCGATGAGGCTATGAAAATTTGGAAAGCCAAGTCAGAAGGTACTGAAGTTTTCGGTGCGAATCTTTCAAAGAATGAGTACGGCCAGCAACAACAATATGCTAATTTCTTCTTCTTTATCACGGGTTTCCACGGATTCCACGTGTTCCAAGGAGTAATCATTAACTTGATAGTTTTCTTGATGGCCTACAGAGGTGTTTTTGAACGCCGTGGTCACTACGAGATGGTCGAAAAGGTTGGTCTTTTCTGGCACTTTGTGGATCTGGTATGGGTGTTTGTATTCACCTTCTTCTATTTGGTTTAATTATATTCTAGTCATCACAACACACAGACGATAACATGGAAAGAGACGATTTAATTGTAAACGATAGCTACTCAATTAACGCAAATCATAGCGAAGAGGCTGGTAAAGCTATTCGTAAGAAAATCTTTAAAGTAACGGCTATTCTAACAGTCATTACGATTGTAGAAATTTTCATGGGAATTGCTATCAAACGCAACGGAACACCTTTGTGGGAGATGATCAAAATTGCTTTTGTGGTTTTGACGTTGGTGAAGGCAGCATATATCGTTCTTAGCTTTATGCACTTAGGCGACGAGCGTAAGAACTTGAAGTATGTGATCCTTTTGCCTTATGCATTGTTTATTTTGTACTTGATTTTTATCGGTACTTCAGAAGGTTTATCTGTGTTGGAAGCGAACATGAAGTTGAGATAATTGTTCAGTTATCATACACTTGCTGGTGTATTGAAAGCATATAATAATGAAGAAATTTAATTGGAAAAAGTATATCGGTCTTATCGGTATACTTTTTTTGTTTCCGCTCATGCTATTGCTTTTTTTGGGAAAAATGGGGACCCACCATTTTGGGCAACCCAAGTTTTATGGTCCTAATGAAATGCAAGGCGCTGATACCTCAACCTATAATTTACCTCCATTTGTTTTTACCAACTCT
>JBDKJN010000196.1:0-7755 GCA_039796595.1 Bacteroidota bacterium | reverse complement strand
TTGAATATCAAAGATTTGATTTGGATCTTGAACAAGACTTGTAATATCGACTACAATTTCGTCTGGTCCATCGGTAACAAATGTCGTCGAAGATGAACAGCCTACATCATCTGTTACGATGATGGTGTGAGAACCGATGCAAAGTTGATCAACAAGATACATGTTACCATTACCAGTAACTGTATTTCCGTCAACAGTTACAACATACGGGGATACACCCTGAGAAATTATGAAAGTAACATCGCCATCGCACGATTCAAAACAAGTTGTTCCGTTCAGACTTTCAATTGTAATCTCCGGAGCCAAAGTTTCATTGATCACATATGTGAATGTATCTAGACAGTTAGTGCCTATGTCAGCAGCCACATACAAGGTGTAGGTTCCTGCTTCCAGGTCGGTCAAAATAGGGGCGTTCGGACTGTTAGTGCCAATATTACCCAACCATGTAAAGATGTATCCTTGTGGACCACCTGTGATGTTTGGCGTGATAGAACCTGTTTCAGTATCGCAATCGATGTGTTCGATTACAGGTGCTGAAGCAATCGGATCGGGAGGAAGAAGGTCAACACATGTAGTCGCCAAACAACCGTTGGCATCTGTAACGTTCACACCGTAGGTTCCACCTGGCAAGTTCGCTTGAAAATCAGAATTCGGATCATTACCGTATCCGGCTGGATCTACTTCAGAACAATCCGTTACCCAATCAAACAAATAGTTGTAAGGAGCAAATGCAACTGGATCCGGAGTACCACCGGTTACAAAAACTTGGATAGTTCCGTCGTTCGCGTCGCTGCAGCTTGTGAAGTAGCCGCTAACACCAAATGATGAAGGCTGCAATGACAAGGTCATGACTTCTGGGGCTACAAGCGTAAATGTTTCAGTTGCAGTGCATCCAGAAACGTTATCTGTTACTTCAACTGTATAAGAGCAGGCATTCAAGTTAGCAATGTCTTGCGTGTTTGCACCTGCGAAGATTGGGAAACAAGTCGAAGGCAGCCAGTTATAAGTATAGTTGCCTGAACCATTAAGAACATCAATATCTATAGAACCATCATTCTGACCAAAACACAATGGGTTATTGATGGCAACTAGTTCAATTTCGATGGCCTGAGGCTCCGTAATTTCAAAAGTGAAAGTTTGATTACAATCGCCAGAAGAAATGGTCACTTGATACGAACCTGCGCAAAGGCCACTAACATCTTCTGTGGTTGGAATTGGACCTTGGAAAGGACCTGACCAATCAAAAGTGTAGTTGCCACTATTACCACCGTTTCCACCACCATCATCTTCAGTTGGGAACCATCCGTCTAAACCAGGAGTTGTGAAATTTGCTGCAAGATCAGTACTGCATGAAGTCGCAGAAATCGCTGAGGCAAATCCGCCTGGAGTTGTAAATGAAATAGTCGTGTTATCACCGGAATTATTCACTCCTGTGAAACTTACAGAAGCTGAAGTGATCGAACCAGCATCACCATCAATACAGTCCCAAATCTCAACTTGCCATCCAGGTTCTGAAGCATCACAACCGTTCAATAAGCTCCAATCGATCGGGTTAACTGCTGAACCATAAGTGCCAAATGTACCTGTCAATGGGGTGGTAGCACCACACACGTTGAAGTTATTGGTAGACTCAGTAGTAAAACACAAACTGCTGAAGTTGTTACCACTATTACAAGTCGCAGGTTGACCCATTTGGTTTGGATTATTCGACAGAATAATGTCAGGGCTACCGCAAGAAGCAGGTCCAATAAGATGGAAGGCCAAATCAGATACCCACGAATGCGTGCCAGTGTAACAAACTGTAATTTGTGTGTTGTCGTTGACAATCATACCAAGGGGGAAGCTATTTCCGCCGCCGCCGCCGCCGCCGCCACCACCGTTATCAATAACGGTGATATCGATCGCGCCATCGCATGAGTTATTACAAGTGTTATCAGTTACATCTGAAGTAACATCAAAAACATCGTTTTCACCGACGTTTATGGTGAATGAACGCGTGCAGCCGAATTGATCAGCGACATCTACGGTGTAGTTACCACTATTAAGGTTGAGCAATGTTGTACCGGTACATGGACAGCTTGGACCAGACCATGTATAGGTGTATGGTCCGCCATTACCACCTGTAGTAGTCAATATCTGAATGCTACCTGATGATACATCTGGAGCGCCACAAGGGTTTGGCAAAGCTTCGAAAGTGATTTCAATTTCAGGAACACAAGTTAGTTCGATGGTTTGAGTGAAAACACAACCATTGTCATCGATAACTTCAAGTTCGTAAGTGCCACATGGCAAATCGGACACGTCTTCGTTTGTGCTAACAACAGTTCCTGTTCCAGCATTGGTCCAAGTGATTTGGTAATCTGGGCTTCCACCGCTTACTGTTATGCTAATAGAGCCATCAGCACTGCCAGGGCAACTGGTATTGAATCCGCCAGGGTAGCTTGAAACTGCGTCGATGACTACTGTTAAAGGAGTAATAGGTTCGCTGATTTCAATTGTTGCAAAACCAACTGAACTACAACCGTTTTGGTCGCTCACATTCACTGTATAAGTGCCACTTGCTAAGTTTGTTGCAATGGGACCAGTAAGGTTAGAGTCATGACTCCAGTTGTAGGTGTAAGATGGACAACCACCATCTGCATTTACGTTGATGCTGCCTGTTTCAACGCCAGTACACAACAAGTTTTCAAAGCCTACTACGTTTAATACAAGAGAGTCCGGTTGATTTAACGTCACAGCCACAGTTGTTTCGCAACCATTGAAGTCGGTAATCAAAACGCTATAATCTCCAGCACAAAGTCCGGTTGGGTTTTGAGCTGATGAAGTGTATTGATCGCCGGTCCAAGCGAAAGTGAATGGACCCTGACCACCGTTGACAGTCAAGTTAACACCGCCGTCGCAAGAACCATAACAAGAGATTGGTGCGCATGTATAGTTGGTTAATGTGGCCGTAGCGAAAAGTGGTTGAGTCAAAATGATTGTCACACAATCTTCTGCAATACAACCAGCGGCATCCGTAACGGTTACACAATATTCACCAGGCTCCAAACCTGTTAAGGTCGAATCAGTGCTTGTGAATCCATCGGGACCTGTCCAAGCATAGGTGAGAGGCAACAAAGCACCGATTGGAATAACCGAAATAGATCCAGTTCCGTTACCAAAACATGAAGAATTGGTAGCATCTAAGGTGATGTCAATTGAACTGACTGCGATAGTAACGTCAGCTGAAGCTGTACATTCACCAACAGTACCAGTGATGGTGTATGTTGTAGTCTCTGTCGGACATACTGTATTTACCAATGACAGAGGATTTGGAACTGCTGGTGACCAGGTAAATGTTCCGAGCACCTCTGCGATAGATGTACCAGTAAGGGTCGCACATTGACCAACGCAAATCGCATCATCGTCGGTTGCCAAACTAACTTCCAATAAGTCATAAATGTAGAAGTTCACACTATCTAGCACCTCGGTGCCTGTACACAAAGGATTAGATAAGTAAATGGTAATGTATTCTTGTCCTTCAACGATATTGTCGGTTAGAGCAGATAACGTTAAGCTAACTGTGCTCTGATTGGCTGGAATGGTGATTGAACTTGGGAAAAGTGGATCTGCACTTCCAATGTTCGGAGTATAATCAACACCAGAAGTAGCTGAACCTCCAACCCAATATTGAATGGTCTGTGATTGGTTGGTTACTTCAGGGCGAGTAAATTCAATTGTACCAACGTTACAACCTTCTACCATGTAGTCCAAACCGTTAGATGTAGCAGTTACTACCGCAACAGGATTGGACTCAATGGACTGAACGAAAACGCCAGAGTCGAAAATACGGTCACTACCGTCTGCGATGATCAATTTTAAGTGATAGGTTTCGCATGGAATCAAATTACCTACTGCGGCAATCAGATTCACTGTGAATCCATCGTACTGGATGAACTGACCTAAAGGATTTTGATTATTGTAGTAATAAGCGTTATTGTCAACGGCATTAACGGTTGGGATACTAACAATCTCATTTGTTCCAGGGATCAAAGCAATGTTTACATCCGTGCCTATTCCCGGACCTGAAATGTAGAAACCGAATACGTCTTTAAATGGCGAATTAGCCCACTCCATATACTCTTCAGAAGCGAAGATGTATTTGAATTTGAGCGAATCCCCTTGCGGTTTGATATCGAATTCAAAGGTCGTAGCATCAAAAGTTTGACGATCTTGTGATGCATTCAACAATGGACTTCCTGGGAAGTTGTTGTCGAAGTAATCGCAAGGAATCAAATTGGGATTGAAACCGTCATTACAAAAACCGATACTGTTGTTCGGGCCAAAAGCGTATTCCGCCTTACCTGTTGTCAACAATAGACCTTGGTTGGTTCCCAATTCTGTGCTGGTTGAGGTGTAGTAACCATAACTGCTGTCTGCCGCTGTTACCTGTGCATTGAAAATTTGGACGCCAGGGCCAACCAGGTTTTGCGCTATTTGAGAAGGCGGCATGGTGATGTCCAGCGTAGTGGATTGCCCCAAAGCATAGGTCACTGCGGTGACCGACATGATTGTTGCGAATAATCCTCTAAGGGTAAGTTTAAAACTCATATTGTTTGATTTTCCGTTGATGATTAAGGGTGCTTATATATACTAAGATGAAAAAATCCTTGAAATTCCATATTATTGACGTGTTCTTTTTTCCGAACAGTCTTGCATGAATTGATCATCTGAGTAATTGGCCAATATTGCGAACTCCGCCAAACCCTTGCTGCTGGCAAGTGATTTAACCTGCTGCATCTGTTGATTGGTAAGGGTTTTGCCTTCTTTGGTGCGAATGTGCATCACTAAAGCCGGGATACATGCAGAATCAATTGTGTATTGACCTTCTGCTTTCAAGGCTTTCGCAAATTCAACATAATTGTCTACGTTTAGGTTTTCACATTTAATGTAAGTTCCTGGCTTAGCCTCAGAAGGTGTTGATTGGGCCTGTACGTGCGATGCAAAAACCAATAGGGCTACCGCTGTAGCATAACGTAACGTGTTTTTCATTCGTTTTAACTTATGTGTTTGTTTATCAATAACTTATGCTGACGGAATTCATTACGCGCCAATTTAAGATTGTGCAAATATGCATTAAATAGGCAGAATTTCGAAGAAATAGCACTTACTTCTTAATTAACTAGACTCATTCTGCGTTAAAACGTTGCCGATTGATTTCATACATCAATATTCCAGCGGCAACCGAAACATTTAAAGAGGAGGTTTTGCCACTCATGGGAATACGAACTAAATCATCCGCGATTCGGATCAGGTCATTGCTAATTCCTTTCTCTTCGTTGCCCATAATGACGCCTATTGGACCGCTTAGATTGACCTCGTGAGGGGATGTACTTCCTTTTTCACTGGCAGCTAATAATCTTAATCCGCTCTCCTGAAGGTGTTTCGCAGTGTTGATCAACGATCCTGTGCGACAAACGGGAATATTGAACAAAGCGCCAGCACTCGTCTTCACGGCATCTTCATTGATGGCAGCACTCGATTTTTCCGGAACAATTACGGCATGAAATCCCAATGCTTCGGCAGTTCTGCACATGGCACCGAAATTTCTCACATCGGTGACTCCATCGAGCAACAAAAACTTTGGTGTTTCACCGCGCTCGAATGTTGCAGCCAATACCTCTGAAGTATCCCCAAAGTCAATTGGTGACACAAAAGCAATGATGCCTTGATGATTGCGCGTGGTAATACGATTTAGTTTTTCCTCTGGAACCTGTTGGTATGGGATCCCATGGTTGTGAAGTAACTCTCGAAGTTCTCGAAATAAATCACCTCGTAATCCTTTTTGCACAAAAACCTTGTCCATCACTTTGCCGGCGGTGATGGCCTCAGCTAGTGGGCGCATCCCGATGATCAAGTGATGTTCGCTTTTAGCAGGTCGTGGTGCCCGGGGACGTGAGAACCCAGATTTGTATGGTTGACGGTCTTTCAATGGATGTGATTTAATGAGCGATGATCAGGGTTTGAGTTTGACCTGAGGCCTGATCTAGAACGAGGTATAAACCTGCAGCCCAATCGGAAGTGTTCAATTGATGGGTTACACCAGACTGCAATTGAGCGATGATTTTACCTGTATGATCATAAATTATACTTCCGCTTTGAGCCGCTGGAATTCGAACAATATTGTTTGCCGGGTTTGGATACAATGCGGGGGTGTCAACGATTTCAGCGATAGAAACAATTGGAACCAACGGCGCTGTAGTAATACTAGTGATTTGACCTTCTGCACTAATAATTTGCAAGAGTGGCACCTTGAACTCAGGCGAGTACCAGGTGTATTCAACAGTAGCTGGTCGTGGAATCAACAATCCAAAAGAAAACATTTCAGCATAAACAGAGTCAACTCCTGTCACTTCGCTACGAACACGCAATACATCGTATGTTGAACCAGCGATCGACATCGTACCCCAACCGTCGCAGTTGTATGAGCGATCAACGGTCTGACCATAGAAGCCAAATCCAGGTACGGTAAATTCCATTTCAGAGTGACTCGATCCTTGTGTTTCATAATTCAGGGGAGTGGTGAACAATACCTCTGGGTCGATTTTCTGGGCAGCGAGTGGAATTCCATTTATAGAGGCCCCCATGCCCGTGACGCTGTAGACACCGCCGCTGTTTTTGTGATATAAATATGCGTCTTCAATAGTGAGTCCTGTCATCCCAGTAGAAGGGACGCCTATTCCGTAATCAGAATTATGATTCGGATACAAAAAAGGATTATTGAATAAGAATTGGTAAGCAAGAGGGGTTTCGTCAACATCGTAACAAATGATTTCCGTTGCGTTCGGGAAAATTTGCAACACTTCTTCGCTAAAATCCCAAAAGAAATTTTCGCCGGTAGATTCTAGATTAACCTCGGTCAACAAGTTAGCTGTTTGTGTAACAAGCGTATCGTCTGCTGTGGGCAAGTTTGCCGAATTTATACTGATCTGTGCACTTGCAATTTGAGATTGCAACAAAATGGACAGGCCTGTCATGTATAAAGTCCTCTTCATGTGAATTCCAATATTTCTACAAATGTAAGGAGTAAAGGTGTATTCCTAAGTGCAGTACTTCATGCCTCCATTTTATTGCAGAGAAAGTGATACACAATAGAGTCTTGCATTGGACTGTACTTATCACCATTGTCACATTCATTGCACGCATGTGATTTTGGATCGTTGAAAAAATGTGAGCAATTCGCTCGCTCAAGAAGTCGGATCACAATTCTCTGCCATTACTTTCGCTTATTGACGGGGAATACTTGACTTAAACCCCATCCGCCCATAGTTATGCCAAGAGCTTTAGATAAATACGACTACGTTATTTTGGATATTGTTTTTGCATTTAAGCGCAACAATAACAACCAACTTATCAAATTGGCACAGCTTGAGTTGGCCTTTTGGAGCAGGATTGAGCATGATGATGCAAAGGATATGCAGAGCGCACACCTTGGCGAGCGCATTGCTACTTTATATCTGCAGGGTTATCTGAGCAATAAGGGTGGATCTGGTTACAGCATTACCAAAAAGGGCCGCGAAGAAATTGCCTGTGTAACGCTATAATTTTCAACTACAATTACGAGCACACTCAGCCATTTCGGCTTTTGGAAAAGTGTTAGTTAATTTTTACGATGTATCATATAGTAACGGTATAGTTCGACCGTAAATTCGCCATTCGCTTCAAGAAGAAAAGTGCATTTTTTGCATGCATCATTTCGTGGATTTCGAAGCTTAA
>JBDKJN010000195.1:0-11518 GCA_039796595.1 Bacteroidota bacterium | reverse complement strand
AAATTAAAAACGAATTCAGCTTCATGTTTTTCTGACTTTGAATAGGTCCACTTTTTTATGTCGACATAACAAGCAGCAGCATTCACCTTGCTCTTAAGGTATTGCTTCGCGTCCTCTGATTTTTTGAATACTTTTGAATTGGTCGGTATCGGCTCAGCCTGTATATCCAAAAGGTTGTTTGCCGCAGTTTTCTGCCAGCAGAATCTATGCGTACGGGCTAATTCAGTCGTATTGCCTAATGATAAAGTAGTGAGAGCAAAGAAATAGAATAAATTCATAGATCAATTTAAGCCAAAGGGCACTTCCAGTTTAAACTGCGGCACGTTGACTTTAATGATTTCCTTGGTTCCATAGCGTTGCATGGTATAAAATCCTCCCATTGTACCGCGCATACTTGCCAAGTCACAAGCACTCGAATAGGTGTAAAATTCACCGGGTTGAATAAGGGGGAATTCGCCTACAACACCTGGACCTTCAACTTCACGTTTCATCGGATGAGCATCGAATATGAACCAATGTCTGCGGAGCAGTTGAATGGGATAATCATTCTGATTTTCGATAGTGATGCGATAAGAGAAAATGAACTGACCTAGCAAAGGATTGCTCAGATTGGGCTCAAATCTGCTGTCGACACTTATGCGAACGCCGCTGGTTATTTCAGTTAACATGATCCTGGTGGTGTTTACTAGGTTATAACTACGTCGAATTGCAATAAATGCACAAAGTCAACTTAGCCAACGAAGGTGGCGGTGATGACATCAGGTGACCAATGAAGCAATCCGAACGCAAGTATACGCCGAATTTGCCGCAAAATCAAGCAGAAATGAGGTTTTCGAACAATGTGAGGCCTTTTTTTAACAAAATCCAATGTAATGTTCGAGCCAGTCATGGTTTTTTCTGTGCGGTCATGGAAATCTATTAGATTCGTACCCAAATTTTTATCCATTTATCTACCCATGCAAATGAAATTTTTGTCGGGTGTCGCCATTGCTGCGGCCCTCAGTGTAGGAGCGGTTTCCTGTTCCGAAAAGAAAGCAGATCCTGTTGTAAAACCAGCTGCACCTGCCAACAGTGGCGATTCGCGCATCATAGGTGAGGACGGCAAGCTTTATCAAAGTGAGCAGTTTGCTGATTACCGTATACTTCATTATTACATCCCTCAATGGGATAGTTTGTCAGTGAAGCAGAAAGAACTCGTTTATTATCTCTATGAAGCGGGATTGGCTGGCCGTGACATCATGTGGGATCAGAATTGTGCATACAACTTGCCCATTCGTCACGCTTTAGAAAAAATCTATTCTAGCTACACCGGCGATAAAAACGACGCCAACTTTAAGGCCATGGAATTGTACCTCAAACAAATGTGGGTACATACAGGTGTACATCACCACTACGGTAGCAATAAGATTACAGCAGAATTCACAGAAGCGTGGTTTGACCAGGCTTGCGCAAATACAAACACAACAATTTCTGCTGAAGCTAAAAAAGTGATTTTCGATCCAGCATTTATGGCTATGAAGATCGAAAGTGATACTTTAAAGGATTTGGTTAGTTCTTCGGCTGTTAACTTCTACAGCGGAGTTACGGATGAAGAAGTGGAGGCATTTTACGCAGCGATGAAAAAGCCGAATGATCGTTCACCTTTGGAGTATGGTTTGAACAGCAAATTGGTTAAGGAGAACGGTGTTTTAGTTGAAAAGAAATGGATGGTAGGCGGAACCTATGGGCCAGCGCTGGAAAAAGTAGTGTTTTGGTTGGAAAAAGCCCAGTCAGTAGCTGAGAACGAAAAGCAGGGACTTGCATTAAAGAAGTTGATAGAGTACTACCGAACCGGTGATTTGCAAAAGTGGGCCGATTTTAATTTAACATGGATTCTCGCCACTGAAGGTGATATTGATTTCATCCAGGGATTTGTGGAGACCTATAACGATCCATTGGGTATGCGTGGTAGTTATGAAAGTATTGTCGAAATCAAAGATTTTGAAGCTTCGGCTCGCATGAAGGTAATGATGAACAACGCGCAATGGTTCGAAGACAATTCATCGACTGCAACGGAATTCAAAAAACAAAAAGTGACTGGTATCACTTACAATATCGTAAACGTTGCTGGTGAGGCAGGCGATGCAACTCCTCAAACACCGATTGGTGTGAATCTTCCAAACGCAAACTGGATTCGTCTCAAGGGGTCAAAAAGCGTGAGTTTAGGTAATATTGAAGAGTCGTATGACAAAGCAAGTGGATCAGGTATTTTGGGCGAATTCGCGCATGATCAGGAAGAGATCGATCGCGCTAAACAATACGGTTCATTGGCTGGTAAATTACATACGGCTATGCACGAAGTAATTGGTCACGCTAGTGGAAAGATTCTTGAAGGAGTGGAGCAACCACGACAAACTTTGCGCAATTACGCCTCAACGATTGAAGAGGGACGCGCTGATTTGGTAGCGCTGTATTTTATAATGGATCCGAAATTGGTGGAATTGGGCTTGATGCCTAGCCTGGAAGTAGGAAAGGCGGAGTATGATGCGTATTTGCGCAATGGTCTTTTAGTTCAATTGCGCCGTGTAGCTGAAGGCAAGGATTTGGAAGAAGCTCATATGCGCAATCGTGCTTGGATCAGTAATTGGCTTGTAGAACAAGGCGCTAAGGATGGAAGTATTGCCAAAGTGGAGCGCGATGGTAAGATCTATTATGATATTAAGGACTACGACAAAATGCGTGTGAATGTGGGCATTCTTTTGGCCGAAGTGCAACGCATCACATCAACAGGCGACTTTACTGCTGCGGCGAAATTGGCCGATGGTTACGGTAAAAAAGTGGATGCAGCTGTGCGCAAACAGGTGATTGAGCGTGCAGCGAAGTTCAATATCGCGCCTTTCAACGCTATGGTAAATCCATTGTTGAAACCCGTAATGGATGCGGAAGGTAAAATCATCAACGTGGAAGTTTCTTATCCAGAAAATTTCACAGAACAGCAAATGTTCTACAGTAAGAACTACAGCTTTTTACCGGTGAAATAACGACTTGGTATATTCAACATTAGAAAGCGGCCCATCCATTGGATGGGCTGTTTTTTTTTAAGCCAGTGGCTGCTTAATGATGGAGTAGAGAGAAGGCGAATTTTATTGGTTTACACTTCACATGAAAACCAATTAACAACATTAACTAGGATTGTATTTTATGACCCAAAGCCCGTGCTTACGCAACAAATTATACCAAGACGTTTTCACAACATCTTCTGGTTTTATCTTGGTTTGTGCAGCTAATCCTTCAACCCAGTCTGTATACGAAGCTCCCTGGCTATGAGGCAATTGAAGCGATTCCTCCGTGGCCTGCAAGTATGTCGCGGCCTCATTAGGTAGGCTGAAGGATACTGATTCGTTCTTGTAGCGCACTGTGCATTCCGTTTGATTGCCCTTGGTGATATACGTTCTCTTTACATTGAACTGAATGCACCGATAACCTAAATTATTTAGATTATCAAATTCATTGCGTTTGAGGATTTTCGCTACCAACTTATTCGGCACTTCAGGATGCGGAACCAAAAAATCGAAGAAATCGCCCACTGGAAAATCAAGCCCTTTGTTGTGCATGAAGTTGTACAACGCTTTGATCAATCCATCGCTGTATTTGTCATGATCTGCACCGCTAGGATCGATATGATGCAAATCATTTTGCGCAAAACCCTTGAATTCTGGACCGATACATTCAACACCGTATTTGGCAGGATCTTTTCCCACCGGACTGTGCGCTGTCATCGCAAATCGGTGCCAATAGGCCGATTGCAATAACCCATTTTGAAAGAGTTGTCTTACGATTTCGAGTGAATCGATCGTCTCTTGATCGGTTTGTGTAGGAAATCCGTACATCAAATAGGCATGTACTAAAATCCCTGAGTCGCGAAATGCGCGGGTTACCTGAACCACTTGTTCAATGGTGATTCCTTTTTCGATCAAAGCTAATAGACGCTCATCGGCCACTTCTAATCCCCCTGTTACGGCAATACAACCCGAGGCAGCTAGGAGTTCGCAAAGGTCTATCGTAAAGGTCTTTTCGAAGCGAATATTGGCCCACCAACTCACTTGAAGGCCGCGACGTAAGATTTCGAGAGCCACATCACGCATGGCCAATGGAGGTGCTGCTTCATCAACGAAATGAAATCCAGTTTCGCCGGTTTCCTCTATTAGCAATTCCATCTTATCGACCAGCTCCTTGGCTGGTGTTGGATCGTATCGGCCGATATAGTCTAATGTGATATCACAGAAACTGCATTTCTTCCAATAGCAGCCATGCGCCATAGTGAGTTTGTTCCATCTCCCGTCGTTCCAAAGGCGATGCATAGGATTAGGAACATCGTACATGGAGAGATAGGCATCAAGCCGCAATCCGTCGTATGAAGGTGCGGGCAACAATTTCGCAGGATAGTCGTGGAGGCTGCTGGAATTGAGGTAAACCACTTGGCCATCTTTGCGGCAATACGTGCGTTTTAATTCTACCGAATGATCATTCGTATTCAAATGCTGCCAAAGCAATTCAATGGGGGCTTCTCCATCGTCTAACGTGATATAATCGACATAATCGAATACACGAGGGTCAGACAAACTGCGCAACTCGGTGTTGGGATAACCTCCACCCATGGCAATTTTGGTTTCCGGATAATGTTTTTTGATCCATTGTCCGCACTTCAATGCACCGTACAAATTTCCAGGAAATGGTACAGTGAATGCGATGAGTTTGGGTGTGTTGTATTCGAAATAACTTGATAAGGCTTGCAATAGAACACGATCGAAATAGTTCTCCTCCTGTTGTAAGGCCTGTTCAATTGGGTCAAACGAAACTGCTGTTTGTGCGATCCTTTCGGCATATTTTGAAAAGCCAAAATGAGGACCTACAGTCGCTTGTATAAGGTCGCCAAGATCTTCTAGCATCAGTGTACAGATGTACCTGGCCTTGTCCTGCACCCCGATCTGTCCAAAAAAACTATCGAGTTCTGGCAGTTGAGCAAAACGTTCGCCTTCCGGAAGATAATTCCTACGTGCGATTCGGTTGCCAATCGTGTATTCTCTTCTTTGTAGATAACCTATGACAGTATCGATGACGTCTTCATAACGCTTTCGATTGCTAAGAATCGATTGTAAATGGGGCACAAGGGTTGGTTGCGAATCCTCGATGGCATTGAACAGTTCAAGTAACCCTTGGCGATTGAAAATGCGTAAGACCAAATCCAGTCCGAGATCACCTTGGCGAGATGGTATGCCCTTGGATTGCAGAAAACCGCTGAGATAGGCCGTTGCCGGATACGGAGTGTTGAGCTGCGTCAAAGGCGGTGTCAACAACAAAATTTCATCGGTCGGCTTAGACATTGTTGCAAATGTAGGGTAGAGCAGAGGCCTATAAAAGTATCGTCACTTTGATTCTCTGTGATAATCGCGTGAGAAGGCCAATGTATTTGCGTAACAGGAGCGCGAATTGAGGCCATAAAAAAACCCGCAAAAGCGGGTCTTTTCTTTCATTGTAACAAATCAATCAACCGTTACAACAATGCTTCAATTTTCTCTGTAAGTACGTTCTTCGGAACTGCACCTACACTTTTATCTACAACCTGACCATCCTTGATGAATAGGATTGTAGGGATATTACGAATGCCATATTTGGCACTGATGTCCGGATTCTCATCTACATTCACTTTACCGATAACAGCTTTGCCATCGTAGTCGTGTGCAAGTTCTTCAACGATTGGCCCTACCATGCGGCAAGGTCCACACCATTCTGCCCAAAAGTCGATCATAACCGGTTTATCGCTTTTCTGTACCAAGTCGGCAAAATTGATGTCTGTAATTTCTACTGCCATTTTTCTATTGTTAGTATTGTTATTCCTGTTTCTCGCTTCTCAAGCATTGCACCAAATTGGATATTTTGCCAATTTGTCGCAAGAGCAATGTAAGAGAATTCAATTGTCTTAAATCAACGCTGCAAATGTACGGTGAATGAGGCTTTAAATATGGATTAAATTTTCATCATGACACAGTTGATCCGACGTGGGGGCTTGATTTTGTGCGTTTTACGTACCAAAGCAAGACAATTCCTGCCAAAATGAACAGTACCGAAATGAATTCTGCCTGAGTCATTTCAATGCCTAAATAGTTGCCTTTATTATTAACTCTGATTTTTTCTATCAAAAAGCGCTCAATTCCATTGAAAATCATATAAATAGCAAACATAACACCCGGAGTGACCCATTTTTTTCTCATCCTCCATAAGAATATGAAAATCAATAGGGCAGCTGAAGTTTCATACAACGGGGTGGGATATACACCAGGCACAAGTTCTGTGCAAAATTCACCCCATTGAGGAGCACATCCTTCAAATATAGGTTGACCAACTGTGTTGACGTTGTGCGGATAATTGTAAGACCACAGCCAATCAGGCGCCCAAGACAACCAACCTGGCTTTGGGGAAGTATTGACGATACCCCAGTCACCATCTCCACTGACCTGACAGCCGATGCGACCAACACCGTAAGCCAGAATAAGACCAGGGGCTGCGGCATCACAAAGATGAAGCAATGGAATTTTTTTGAAGTAAGCATAAACCAGTACACCTGCAGCACCAACGATTAAGCCTCCGTAAACAGTCAAGCCACTTAGAAAGCTATTGACACTGGGCGCCGTGAAAAACGCTTTGAACTCGTCGGGGTTTTCAATCAAATGGAAGAGTTTAGCACCCGCAATACCAAATAGTGCTGCCAATAAAGTGATGTTACCTCCCAAATGGTGTGGGAAGATCTTTTCCTCAACTTCAACGGGCGTAGGCAATTGCTCGCGACGATATTCCCACCAACGCCATGCACCAAATCCGACAAGAAGAAGCAACCCTAACCACAAATTTCCCTCTGACGAAAAGATATGCTCCTGCGGACTTGATGATCCAAAGAGTTTGTTGCTATTGGTAACGAGATAAATGAATTTCCAACCAATGATAAATCCGATGAATGCATTGAAGAAAATATCGGGGTAATTGGGCGCTGAGCCTTTGATTACTTTCACAAAACGTGGAGCGAATATGCCACTCGCAGCGCGTCTGCGCAATTCTAATCCAAGGGTATAACTGGCGCAGATGAATGCTATGGCGACAAAAAAACCGAAACTGTTGAGGAGTTTGGTCCATGTCCATTCGATTCCGAATAGATCGTATAGTGCGTGATAAATGGTAGGATACATTGTATTAGGGTTGAGTCAAATCGACAACAAAGTGACCATCACTGGCCTGTTGTGTCAAAGAAACATCAATTATGCTGTTTTTCAACTCGCTCTTATAACTTGTTGTGACTTTTATGTAATTATTGGTAAAGCCGCTCATTCGGCCTTCTTCGTCTTCTGCTGATTCGAAAAGAACTGGACGTTTTTGGCCTTTATGTTGGTCATAAAATTGACGGCGTAATTTATCCGATAATAAACGCAAACGGATTGTGCGTTTGTGTCGAACGGCATCTGGAACCACGCCATCTAAGCGCAGAGCAGTTGTATTATCTCGTTCGCTGTAAGTGAAAACATGTAAATAGCTGACAGGTAAAGCCATCAAAAATTTGACAGTTTCTTCAAATAACTCATCCGTTTCCCCTGGAAAACCAGTGATCACATCAACCCCAATACAGGCATCTGGCATAAGTGATTTGATGTGTAATATTCTTTCGCGATAAAGTTCTGTCCGGTATCTTCTTCGCATCCGTTGCAGGATGACATCGCTACCACTTTGCAAGGGGATATGAAAATGGGGCATAAAGTGCTTAGAACTCGCAACAAATGAGATGATCTCATCGGTTAAGAGATTGGGCTCAATGCTGCTGATTCGGTACCGATCAATTCCATTTAGTTCATCCAATACGCGACAGAGGTCAATAAAAGTCTGACCATTTGGGGTACCAAAGTCGCCAATATTGACTCCTGTGAGAACAATCTCTTTGGCTCCGTCTCCAATAGCTTTTTGAGCCTGCTGGACGGTTTCTTCTATCGATGCGCTGCGGCTTCTTCCTCGAGCCAACGGGATCGTACAGAAGGCACAGAAATAATTGCAACCGTCTTGTACTTTGAGAAATGTGCGTGTGCGATCGCCGGAACTATAGCTTGGAATAAAGGTTTTAACGTCTTTGATTTCCCCAACCTGTTGCACAGTAGAGGAAGTATCGGCGGCTTCTACTCGCTCAACCAGATTGAATTTTTCACCGGCCCCCAACACCATTTTTACACCGGGAATGGCTGTTATAGCATCTGGTTTCAATTGAGCATAACAACCGACAACCGCGACATAGACTCCGGGATTTTGCCGTACGGCACGACTAACGATATTCCTGCATTTTTTGTCTGCCTGTTCGGTTACACTACACGTATTGATCACAAGCACATCTGGATCATCATCCATTTCGACACGCGCATAACCAGCCTCGCCAAATTGACGTGCAAGTGTGCTTGTCTCTGAGAAATTGAGCTTGCACCCCAATGTATGAAAAGCGACTTTTTTGGTATGCTGCATGGTGTAAAATGGGGGGGCAAATGTACGATTTAGAGCCGTTCGTGCCTTTTAGAAACCCATAAAATTGCCACTTTTACAGATTTATGGGTTTGAATTATCACTTTTGGTCGAATCGGAGTGCTCATTTTTTTGGGTTTTATGGATTTTGATGTATATTGCTAACTGAAGTTGTTGCTAAACCTATTTCAATTCTACTATTAACTATGATCAATCGAGATAGTGCACGCCATGCTGTTCAGGAACTATTGAACGACGTTATTGAGCAGGGTTTCCATCATTTGTTGCGCCATCCACAACAAGGGGATGGCCTGAACCAAATCATAAAAGAAGCAACCGACGACCTCAACCACCAATTGATTAAAATGGACACTGGTGTTCCGGAAAGTGATCCGTCCGCGCAAGCTAAACATTACCGTGAAGTGATTTCCGAAACAGAATTGAAGAGTCTTCAATTGTTATCACGACTTCAAAAAATACAGCAATTGGACAATCCTCGATTGAAGAGGGTATAATTGTGATTACCCAGCTTTGTGGATTTTCAAATTGAAAGTACGCTTTCGATGCGCAGCTACTTTTGTGGAATTAACCTTTTTTGGTTGTCCTGACTCAAGAAATGATGCAACTTCGCGTTGATCACTCAAATATTATATTTTATGGATAAAACAAAAAGTGTTTTCGCCTACGTTCTCAGTGGAGTCGTTGTGCTCATAACGTTGATTGCGGTCCTGGCGATATGGGATATTCTTCCATGGGATTTTATGGTGCAGTATTTTGGAAAAACCATCAAGTCATTTATTGTGATCGCCATCAGTGCTGTTGTAATTTATGTCATCCATTCATTGCTTGGTTCGAATCAAAAAACATCGACGTGAACAACTTGAAGATGAGATTGTCTTGAAATCAGTTAGATCAATCATGAAAATTATTCCAATCACCTGCGCATTGATGGCTGTGATGAGCTCTTGCGGAGCCAAATCAGAATCTCAATCGCAACAATTAAACCCTAATAAAAGCACATATATGTCAGATGTATTGGCTAGCGAGTCTACGCAGCAAATGAGCTCCAATGATACCATAGCAACAGCAACATTTGGCGCTGGTTGTTTTTGGTGTGTTGAAGCCGTCTATCAGAGTATCAAAGGTGTGATAAAAGTCGAGAGTGGCTACACCGGAGGAGAGATCAAAAATCCAACGTATAAGGAAGTATGCTCTGGAACAACAGGACATGCTGAAGTTTGTCAAATCACGTATGATCCAAGAGTAGTGACGTTTGGTCAGTTGTTAGAAGTTTTCTTTGAAGTGCATGATCCAACTACATTGAATCGACAGGGCGCTGACGTGGGTACACAGTACCGCAGCGTGGTGTACTACCACAACGATGAACAAAAACGTTTGGTTGAATTGGCCATCGAGGCAGCCAATGCCAGCGGTGTTTGGGAAGATCCCTTAGTAACTGAAGTGGCATCGGCTCAAACTTTTTACGTTGCGGAAGATTATCATCAAAATTACTTCAACGAAAATGGAGAACAGCCATATTGCCGAATGGTCGTTCGCCCCAAAGTGGACAAATTCAAAAAGAAATTTGAAGCTTTGCTGAAGGCGAAATCTTAATCAAAAAATTAGTATCAAAAAATAAAGGCTGTCTCTTAACGAAGACAGCCTTTTTGCTTTTTGTCGAACTGCACACATGTGCAAATCCGATAATTATTTGTTCTGTTGACCTTCTGAAATGGTGCGATCAGTGCTGATTGCAGCACGTTCGATACGCATGCGGCCTTGGTCCAACTTGAGTATTACAGTTGTAGCATCGAGTTCGATGATTTCACCATGAACGCCACCAATGGTCATTACTTTATCGCCAACTTTTAAAGCTTCTTGCATTTTTTTCTGCTCTTTGGCTTTTTTCATTTGTGGACGTATCATAAAGAAATAGAAAATGGCGAAGAACGCTCCCATGAAAGCGATGGTGCTCCAACCACTTCCTCCAGATGCAGGCGCAGCGGTCTGCAATAGATAATTTGATAACATAGAATGAATATTTTAGGCCGCAAATGTAGCACAGTAGGGGAGTTAGCGGACAGAAAAAAAAGCACCCGTCTAACGACGTTCCATTTCCATTTCGATGGGTATTTTGTCGTTGGATTGAGCCTCAACACCAATGACTTGCCCTTTGATAATCAATTGAGTATATTGTGGAATGCAATTGGTTGCTACGGTAATTGACTTTTCAACCTTACCGGAATTGCCCTTACTGTTAAAAGTGACACTGATTTCTCCAGTTTCTCCCGGACCAATAGGATCCATGCTCCATTTATTCGGAACTGTACACCCACAGGAAGGCGATACCTGGGTCAAGCTTAGCGGTGCTGTACCTGTATTGGTAAATCGAAACGTATGATCATAAGATGCACCAATGGCGAGGGTTCCGAAGTTAATGGTGGTGCTGTCAAAGGTGATTACAGGTACCTTCTCATTAGATGTTGCCCCGTTTGAAGGGGGGAAATGGATAAAGTCGGAGGTGATTTGTTTATTTTCGGTTTTGCAAGCAGCAAAAAGAGCTGAGAATGCCATTAAGAAGAAAAAACGTTTCATTTCCGAATATGCGAATAATTGAGGTTAGTTTACAAATCGAAATCCGCGAATAATATCTTATCTTTCGTGGTATTGACCGTCAAAATCGTTGGCGTCAAAGTAGTCATTATCTCCAAATCCAAATTCATCTTCATTTTCATCATCTTCACCTTCTTCTGAAGAGTTGCCATGGAATTCGTCAAATTCTTGTTGATCGAACTCTTCACCGAAAAGATCCATTTCTTTTGAGTCTTGAGCAGGTGCATCCCCGAAAGCAAGGGCAACACGAGGATAGATGGTGCTTGGTTTATCCTTTTTGATTTCGATCAACTCCACGTAGAAAATCCACATGCGCATAAAATCATAGACATATAGGATTTTATCTGCGGGCTGAGTAACCATATCGTTGAGCTTGGTT
>JBDKJN010000194.1:0-6982 GCA_039796595.1 Bacteroidota bacterium | reverse complement strand
TCAAGGTTGGTACCTTAAACCATCCATTACGTTCTTCGCCCGTCATCCAATCTGTGCCAGGCATTCCTGGATCTGAATATTCCTCATCCAAACCAATGTTTTCCGCGATCGAACCCCAACCTGAAAAATTATCACCTCCATGACAAGTCGCACATGGCAGTTCGTTAAAGAAAAGCGCGCGACCCATTTCTTCGAGTTCATTGAATTCAGTGTTACCAGAGGCAACATTGCGATCAAACTTGGTATTGACACTCACCATGGAAGCAACAAACTGTGATAACGCATCACCAATTCGAGTCGAAGTAATGTTCGCATCGCCAAATGCTTTCACAAATAAATCTTCGTAATACGGCAGTTGCTTGAGTTTAGCAATCATGTATTCGGGTTGCTCCAGTCCCATCTCCAAGTGATTAGCGATTGGCTGAGTTACCATGTTCTGAAGATTGTTTTCGCGCATATCCCAGAAGTATGATGACTGAGTTGCCGCATTGACAATAGAAGGCGTATTGCGCGAAGTTCTGCCTCCTCCAAATCCTGTGCTCACTGCACCTAAGTCCGCAAACCCTTTAGATTGAAGGTGACAAGTACCACAACTCACACTGTTGTTGACAGAAAGCTGCGTTTCATAAAACAATACGC
The DNA here is from genome assembly GCA_039796595.1 of Bacteroidota bacterium. GTDB lineage: Bacteria > Bacteroidota > Bacteroidia > Flavobacteriales_D > Sanyastnellaceae > CANHSF01. Next base: position 6,343 of record JBDKJN010000194.1, on the reverse strand, counting down.
GGCCCAATGTGGCTCGTTCATTATTGATAATAACACTACCTGTAGCAAACGTACCACTTGCTACTTCGGCATATTTTTCCGTTTGTTCAGGCAGCTGTGGCACACGTACCATTCCTGAAGCCGCTTCTTTTTTGCACGCGTTGAGGGCTAACATGGCCGCGAAAAGTGCAATACATCCAATTCTAATTTTCATGGTAAAAAGGAATTTAAGGGTTACCAGCGATAAATCAAATATAACGCCGTTGGTGGCATAAGATTATATTTTATCGTGTTGCTTTCATCTGTGTCATCAAATTCAGGAAACTGCTCATTTGATTCCTGGATTAAGTTATTTGTGAATCCAACGGAGCCCAATAGCTCAGTCGCCAGGCTCAATCGTGGACTTACATTCCACTGTAGGAATAAGAAAGGACTTAAGCCAAGCTCATTGCTTATGGTTTTTGCCGAAGCTTGGTACTCTTTCCCAAAAAAGTCCGTCGTTAAAGTGCGCACTTCAGCATGGGTATTCCAGTAATAGAAATCCAATCCATATTTGAGTTGCCACTTTTCTGCTAGAGGGCGATATTTTACGACACCTAAACGGAAATTCATTGCATTGTTCGTCGTAATGATTTCTGGTGTACCCTCAATGGCGTCGGCCATTTGATGATCGTACGTATTATTCAGTCCAATGCCCAATCTCCCACCAAGTGGTGCTCTCTGATACTCCAGAATAAACACATAAGGATTTGCGGCCAACGGCTGATTACTAATATTAAAAATTTGTCTTGTCAGCGGCGCCGCGTTGAGTCCAATTTGCCATTCACCCTGCGCTTGAGCCAATTGGCTAATACACAAGATCATAAAGAAGCAACACAGTGTAAGTTTATTCATAGCAAAAGAAGTTAGTACCATGTAGACTTCAAATGAACGCATAAAGTTGTCTCGATTTTCTCAAAAAATCAAGAACTTTAACAATTCAAACGATTGATTATTAAAATTTTGCTCTGCTTGCATAACGAACGTCGGTTAGAAATGCCACAGGTATCTACACCATAATTACAACTGTGTAAACTCGGCTAAGACCTCGCTAATGAACTGGCCGTGGGTGAGGTGGTGTACATGCAAGCCTGCTTTGGCTGCACCTTCGACATGCTGAATGCTATCGTCAATAAATAGCGTTTCTTCCGGTTTAATATTATTCCTTTCACAAATCGACAAAAACGTTTCCGGATAGGGCTTCTTGATGCCAATGACATTGGAATAATAGATGTGTTCAAATGCATTATAAAAAGCCTGCAATCCCATTGAAACATCGATCATTTTTTCGAATTCGGCCACATGAATCGCATTGGTGTTGCTCAATAAAAATGTACGAACACCCGCATCCTTTAGTCGTTGCACAAATCGAACTTCATCCACACGTAAATGAAGCAAAATACAATTCCAAGCGTGTTCAACTTCGGAGCGTGTCGCATTAGGCACTAAGGTGTGGAGATAAGCGTAAAAGGATTCATTATCCAACTGACCCGTTTCAAGCTCATCGAACCAATGATTTTGTGCGGCCTGAGTATACAAATCTGCAAAAGCCGTATAACCCAAGCGCTCAAACGCTTGAATAGGTAGGCGATAGTCAATATCAAACAGAACCCCCCCGAAATCAAAGATAATGTGTTTGGCGCCCGGCCAACGATCCTTACTGTGCATATCACATCGGTTTTATCCATGCACTTTTGCCATCCGTCGAGCGAAGGTTGGCCAACGCATTGCTTGCTTCAGTGCGAGTACTATACACGCCATATGCGACAAGTGTAACTGCTCCAGATCGTCCAACAATTTTCGCATCAAAGCCTGTCTCGCGCAATTGTTTTACAAATTTCTCTGCATTGTCTTTCACCTTAAATGCTCCGCCTATTACAGCATATCCACCTTTAGTAGGAACAGATTTTACCGGTGCAGTCTTTACAGGAGTTTCAGACCGCTCTTGACCGATACGCAGAATTTCCTCCTGTTCAATCGGAGTATTAATCCAAGTGGCCTCTGGCTGAGTAGACAAAACATAGGTACTTTGCTTTGTGTGTGATGCGAATGGGTTTAAACTCGCCCAATTCAGATCGCCTTCTGGCTGTTGCTGCATGGTCCAAAGAAGGCCTGCAACGGTCAGAAAAGGCACAACGGCTGCTGCCGCATATTTCCAGTTGAAGCGACTTGCGGCTTGCTTTTCCGAAGGGGCAATCGTTGGTGCTTCAATAGGTTGTTCGTGGCGTAATGCTTTTAGTTGGATTGGATGTAAGCCGTACGATGAGAGCAAGAAATTCTCCTGATCCTGCGGCATAAACTGTAACGCCCCTTGTGCATCATTGTAGAATACCCCTATTTTCTCCCAAACGACACGACCGTTGGCCTGAAGTTCGGATCGAAGATCACCAACATATTGGGCAACAATTCGCGCAGCATCGGCATGTGCGATGCCTAAAACCAATCCTACATGATGAGCTAACAAGCCGTCGTCAATCACCAAATTGCGATTGAATCCAATATGTTTGGAAGGGGGCGAAATAACATGAGACACTGCGTTGAGCCTGGCGGCACGATAATTTGCCACTAAACCACCCCATTGCGGCACCACTACACAATCGTGATGGTACAACAATTCCAAAACAAAGTTTTCTAAACGCATGCGACAAATTTACTCAAAAAATCAAGCAGAAAGGCCTCTTCCCAAAAAGAAGATGGGTGGGATGATGAAATTATTCGACAAGTCATTGGGAGTGAATACTCAATCCGGAAAGTCACATTCTTTCAGCAGTTTTTCCAAATCCTCCGGAGTGTCAATGGCCGGTGTCTCCAGGTGTGTAATCCCAGCGGCAATGTTATAGCCGTATTCCAACCATCGCAGCTGCTCCAAAGACTCTGATTTTTCCAAATAAGAAACCGGTAGCTGCACTACATGTTGGAGCACTGAGGTTTTAAATGCATATAAACCTATGTGCTGGTAATACGGTCCCTGACTGAACCAATCGGCATCTGATTTTCCGCGTTGAGCCGGTATCGTTTGGCGACTGAAATACATGGCTCGCCCCAGTCGATTGATTACAACTTTAACCTTATTCGCATTAAACAGGTTGGTTTCATCTTCTAATGGCTTAACCAATGTTGCAATATCAACATCCGGTTGAGCAATCAACGCAACCAATTGAGCGAGCTGCGCATTATGGACAAGAGGTTCGTCTCCCTGAATATTGACTATCGCATCAGCATGCAATCCACTTTTTTCCAATGCCTCTGCACACCTGTCCGTGCCGCTTTGATGTTCTGTCGAAGTCATCACAACGTGAAAGCCCAGCGATTCCACATGTTGAGCGATGCGTTCATCATCCGTTGCAACCAAAACATGGTCAAACAACTGTGACGTTGTTGCGCGTTCTACCACACGTTGAATCATTGTTTTATTGCCTATGCGAACAAGTGGTTTGCCAGGAAAACGGGTGCTTGCGTAGCGTGCAGGAATAATACCAATGGTAGACATGATGCAAATTCTACAAGGTTAGTGTATATTGAATAACCGAAACGCGAGGCTCCTCTATAGCCAATGGACGTATCGCATACTCTCGATTAAGCACATTATTAACGACCAAGGAAAAGCGGTGTTTGTTCTTTAATGTATACCCCAACCGAAAGTCGAAAACATAGTCTTCTTTGGTGTGTTTTTCACGCCACTCGTTGATGCCAGGATTGAATACTCCAGGCAACTTTGCCTCAAGTTCTTCAAAAGCACTATCAATATTAACCATGTGACTGTTATATCGCACACTGCTACCAATATTCCACGATTTGTAAGTGCAGCTCACATCGCCACGAACCAGGTGCTTCATTCGATATTTAAGTATATTTCCCGTGGTATTGCTACTGGTGCGTTCATAGGTGATATCCTCAGGCGGTGTTCCTTGGCTGACGCCATAAGCAAAGTCAGGCGTAAGCGATACGGGCATCGTATACGTGTATCCTGCCAAGGCTCTAATTTTTAACTTACCCGAAGAGGCTTCACCCATCACGCTAATTTCAGCACCTCGGATTCTGGCCTTTCCCGTGTTAACGCTTTTAAATCCAAAAGATTTCTGAATCGCCTCAGGGATAGGGACACCTGGTGAAAAGACTGGTTTAGTCCATTGGCCAAAAGTAAACTCAACAAACTGATCAAATTGCTGTTCAAAAGCTGCAAGGTCTAAAAAGCCCTTAAACGCTCCCAATTTAAAGCCTTGTTTTAAGCCTACTTCAAGATTGCTTGAGCTCTCAGGTTTCAGTTCGGGATTTGGTAAAATATTGATCGCCCCAACACCTGTTACAATAAATTTTTCGGCAATACTTGGAAAGCGATAGCCCTGTCCATACGACGCACGAGCGTAGGTGTACTTCGCCAAATGATAATTCACACCAGCGCGAAAAACAGGTCGAGCAGATACCGTTTCATTGATGGTAAAGCGCTCGTAGCGCACACCTCCGTTTAGGAATAATTTTTTCCCAAATTTTTTATCGAGCTGTAAATAGGCCGCCACATTCGTCGCATTATTCTTTCCGTCAACATTACCTCCGGTGAATAGTTGACCCCGAGCATCAGTATACATACCAACTACACCCATTGTGGTAATGAGGCCCTTTATTCCCAAGCTATCCCAACCTTTCTGATATTGATACTCTCCGTAATAAACATCACTAAAATTGCCTTGATTGTTATCATTATTGTTGTCAAGACTTTGCCAACGGGTGCGCAACGCATGTCGACCACCTTTTGACGAGTAATAATTCACAAATGGATCAACCGTACTGATCAGTTGTTTCGTTCTTGTTGCGCTACCCTCGTAGGCACTATAGAGACCCGAGCTAACGTTTTCCCACAATAGTGTGGCTAATGAATTACTCACTGCCCAGTTCGTATTGATGCCGTAGTTCAAACCTGTTACCCGAGACGAACGTCTGCGGATATTAGCGTTGGCTCGCGCTCGATTTGTCGCGTAGTATCGGTCAGCGGTGAACGGATTATATCCGTTCTGGAATGAACCATCTTCGGCTTTAATTGGTCCAAGGTGGCCGTCATCGCCAAGATAACTTCCTCCCAAAACCACATCCCAGTGACCAAATTTTTGTGCGTGAAGCATATTCACACCACTTCGCATAAGATTTCCCTCCCAGTATTTGGCGGTGTCCGTTTGTGGATCACTGTAAACGCCGTGAAAGACGGTAATCTCCGTCTTAGCAGTGTCCGTGGGATATGCAGAACGAAGGTTAATCACACCGCTCAACGCTGAACTTCCATACAATACACTGCTTGCTCCTTTAATAATTTCGATCTGAGACAAGTTTTCAATGGGAAGCGAACCCCAGCTCGGTCTTCCGGCGTCACCGCTGAGAATGGGCAAATCATCCATCAAAACCTGAACCCGAGAGCCTGCGCCAAAAGAATATCCGCTGCCCGATCTAATCTGCGGTTCACCATCTACAATGTTCACACCTGGAGCTTGCTGAATCGCTTCGTCAGCGGTGATGGCGTTTTTATCATGCACCAGATCGGCATTGAGAACTTCGACGCTCACTGTGACTTCCCCTATTTTTTGCTCAAACTTTCCGGCAGAGACCACCACCACATTGAACTCCTCACTGCGCTCCACCATCGAGACTATACCTCCTGAAGCGCTTAAATACGAGGCTACACAGACAAAAGCCTGATAAGAAACATGGTTGAAGTAAATACTGTCCTGTGCATTGGTCGAGGCCTTTAGAAGGAAGTTGCCCAACACATCAGTAACACAGCCTTCGTTTCCCATGCGAATCACGACACCGGGTATGCCTTCTTTTGTAGACTGATCCAACACTTGGCCGCTAAATTGGGATTGACCATAACCATTGATTATAGTCATGATAAACCCTAAAATACTTATCCACTTAAACATAAACATGCGGTCAATATACGGTATAATCCCAACGAACCAAGCTTGATGGCAATTGTCCAGACCTTTACTATAAGACCGTGAAACCAGCTTTCACAAAAACCAGATCTCAACACCCGTCTTAAAGAATAAGAAAGTTAGTAGTCCCAGCGAGAATCGAACTCACATCGAGCGTTTAGGAAACGCTAGTTTTATCCATTAAACTATGGGACCAATAGCGCACAAAAGTAAAACAACTGAAAAAACATCGCACTGTGGTGATGCGTTCGCTATTGTCTTATGTCATCCGAAAGTCGTATTTCGAACACCTAGGCCATTGAATAACAGAAACCTTCAAATAAACATGCATTTTTTCAAAACTATTTCAGCTCATATTACGTAAGACTAACCAAAATTGTAAATTTCACCGATTAAATCTG
>JBDKJN010000193.1:0-2700 GCA_039796595.1 Bacteroidota bacterium | reverse complement strand
CACGGCAAGGAGCGCGGGGACTTCATGTGGGGCACATCGCTTAATTTGCACGAAATCAAGGGTTAATCCTAGCTTTTTGGCCCGTTGTCGAATAGTGTCCGTTGGAGTTGGTGTCAGAAGTATCGCCAAAAATCGATTGCCCCAACGTTGCCTGCATTGTTCAAAAAAGCGGAGCGTTTCGTCGAAGTAATACATACCACCCAATTGGCTGGCACACACGCAGATAATAGTATTGTGATTAGCCCCGATGGCTTGCCTAAGTCGCTCACGATTAAATTGTAGTGGGTCGAAGTCCGCTGTATCTACGCACGCTGGGCGATATGCGATTTGACGGGGTTGGATTTTCCATTTCTGCCATGCGTAGTTCACCATTTCCCGATGGGCAGCGATCAAATAATCGGCGTCTTTAGCCATCCATTTTTCGAGTTTCCACAAGATACGAAAGGCCATGGACGATCGTTTCCATACGCCTGTTTCTACCATAGGCTCTGCATGCGGCTCCCAGCTATCTAGAACGAATTTATAGCGGCTAATTCGACTGCTCAACCAGGCTACGGCGCCGGCGACAGGGGCAAACGAGTGTATAACATTGATTTGATTGCTGCTGCAGTACTTGCGCACAAACATGACTTGTCGCAGGTATAGCCACCAACCGCGAAGACTCAAAGGCGTATAACGCACGGGTACCCACGTTATCTCAATATCATTCAGGCGGATTTTGCTATTGGAAATTTGCGTAGCAGCGTCCGTCTCATAGGTCATCAGGTGAATATTGGCTTCCTTACCTGTGTGGTTCTTGATAGGCTCTAGATAGGGTAGAACGTATCTATGGACCAGAGGGTTGTCATAACTCCAACTGCAGATGATAAGAATGTTTGGGTTCTTCATCATTTCAGGTAAACAGGTGCAAATAACATTCTAAAAGCAGCCAAATATCGCCCTGATTTGATATGTGTTTTGAAAAACATCCACAGAAACCTGCGCTTTTGATCTTTCAGTTCGTCTTCACCAAGTGTTTTTTGATTCTTCACATAGGTCAGAAAACGCTGATAAGCATCTTGCAGTTTTTTGTGATTCGACATCAAAGATCCACGGGTCTTGCGAATGATATAGATGACCTCTGATACACATTGATATTCGCCGGTTTGTGAGAGTTTCAGAAAAAACAATCGATCTTCCAAATGGCTCCAGCTTTCATCAAAACGCAGCATTCCAATTTGACTGCGTCGGACCATCCATGTCACTCCGCAAAAACAAGCTGAATTGATTTTGTGCATTTCGAGATTGAGCTGCTTCGGCTGAAGTGGGCGCCAAGTTGAATAAATGGTCTCCAGATTTTCGGATCTTTTCTCCACTATGCCATCGCAATAACTGACAGTAGGGTGCTCAGTCATCAATCGAATCCTACTTTCGAGACTGTGCTTGGGCATGAGATCGTCGGCGTCGAGAAAACAAACAAAATCACCGGAGGCTTTCTCTAATCCTACATTTCGGGCCTTGCTCAAACCTGCATCAGTCCGGGAAATCAATTGGATTCGCGCATCAGAGTATTTCCGGCATTCCTCTAAAGTGTTATCGGTGCTGCCGTTTTCGATAATAATTAGCTCCCAATTCGCATGGGTTTGGCCGATGATAGAATCTATTGCAACACCTATGGTTGATGCAGCGTTGTGAGCAGGCAATATGATGGTTACAAGGTTATTCATCAACAGTTTCTTCGAGCGATTCAACCAAAACCAGCTGGTGACCTAAGGATTGAATCAATTGTTCGATCCGACCTATTTGTTTGACATAGGTGTTGTTCTCCGACCATTGGATACGTTTATTTGTCGCATCCTGAGAGTGATAAGTATCCGGGTGTTCAACCACTTCCCGGAATTTTTTTAGATATTCTCCAATTGTTGACGACATGTAGAGCAGCTCGCCTTGCTTAACATACTCGGCAATGACATGGCAAACAATAGGTTTTCCACTGGCGAGATAGGCCATGATTTTGTGGGAGTTGGCCAGAATTTCAGGGAATTCATTGGAGCGATAGGCAAAAAACAGCACCTCGGCTTGCTGTAAATAGGACTGCATTTGACCAGGAGTACATTCCCCTAAAAGCGTGACATGCGCATTTTGGGCGATTTTCTTGACTTCGGCCACCGACGCTGCATTGGTATGTTCGTTCAAGTTGCCCAGCCCATAGCTTCCTACAAAGAAAAAATGGACATCTGGATTCGATTCCACCAGCGCATGTAGCCATGACCATTCTACATAGGGCATCAGGAGGTTACCCGTGTAGAGCGCCGTGTGCTTTTGATCGACCACAGGTAAGGCAGTGGGGACGGGCACAACAGGTGCATAACCGTGTTGTATGAAATAGCTGTGGATGTTGTAAGGCTTCATTTTTGCCACAATGCCAGAGGTAACACCCAAGCAGATGTGAGCAGTGGCACTGGCTTCTTCCATTTGATAGTCGGTATGGAAGTCCATCATATGGTGGATACGTAAAGCTTTCGAGAAGCAGTCAAGATCAAAAAAGCGGGAATTATCGAAGCTCCATACCAAGTTGAAAGTGCCTCCACAATCGTGTTCCATCCGTTGAATGACCTTACGATAAATGGCTTTGCGTAGGAATTTCGGTATGAACCTGGCTCCCCGGATACTATACGAATCAAAAATCAACTCAACCTTTGGATGTTTGAACTGCATAGC
>JBDKJN010000192.1:0-2993 GCA_039796595.1 Bacteroidota bacterium | reverse complement strand
GATAAGGTTTGGTTAAAACTGAATCTTGAACATCCTAATGCTGGTGCGATAGAAATTCATTCTGCCGAAGATTCTGTTGCATGCATTGCAGCTAACATCAACCCAGATCCTTCCACCTACTGGCAGATTGATTATCGGTATTTTGACCAATACACGTTAAAAGAGCTTTCTGTAAATCACATGTGGGGAAGATTTGATCATCTTTCCAATTCTGATAAGCTCATGAGAATGAACTATGATATACATGTCGGATCGATATTAGGATTACCAGGAAAAATACTCGCTTTCCTTGCTAGCTTGTTAATAGCCTCATTGCCAATTACAGGCTTTATGATCTGGTGGGGAAGACGAAACAAGTAAAAAAAGAAGGCTATCGGGCATTATTTTATGCATGACTAGGACAAAATCTTTAGCGCTCTTTGGCTTCCAATCGCCCTCGGCAAAGAATGGCGTAAGAGCTCTGGCTTATAACATGAAATCAATTGTATCGGCGACGGAAAATTTCTGTAGAATGGTTTTCATTGTAAAGTCAAGAAACTGTGGCGATCATTCAAAAAGCTTTGCGTTTGTAGTGAATAAATACGGAGAATGGAAGTTAGCACCAGCATATGATATATGCCACGCCTACAGGCCAGATAGCGGGAGGGTAAGTCAGCATTGGCAAAAGAAAAAATATTGAACCTAAGGACTTACTTACAGTTGGTAGAAGGACGAACATTAAAAACGCTGGGAAATAATTGATATGATAGCTTTTGTAGATTCAAATTGGACTACCTATGCAAATGGCGTCAATGTAAATGCTAACCTTATGGATTCAATTGGCAGAACCTCTTTCATTTTATGAAAGAAAATAGGTCTCAACAATGGCTCAGTTGAATTTGCAGCACTCAGCAACGCTTGTTAAAAAAAATTAATTTGATGAATTCGCTGACGGGTATTGCAATTTTTTGATTTCCTTTAGAACAATTACATTTAGATAGAGGATCATTGGTTGGTAATCTCGTGCTATCAACTTATGAAAGGAATCCAATTCAGCAGTATTCTAATACATAGACATGGTTATTGCACGAAATGGATGAAGGAATAATGTTGTGTTTAAAGGACAATCCAAGTTATTCAAAACAAGCATAAATCAAAAAAGCAATAAAACATGAACAATTCAATCAAACTTCTGGCTTCAGTGATGACATTCATTTTTTTGTCCTCATTCACGTTCAACAATTCAAATGCGTTTATTGGCACCTATGGTGTCTCTGATTCTAGCTCTTCTCAGATCAAATTGGTCATTAATGATGATCAGACGTTCTATTACCAGGATTTTTCGAATGCCGAAAATAAAATTGTAGTAGAAGGCCGTTGGACCTTAAAAGGCAAAAATGTCATTCTCAATTGCGACGACGCTAATGTGAAGTTTCATGACACGTGGACCTTTACCAACGACGGACAAGTGGCTAAGTCAAGAAAAGGTTTGTGTTATTATCGGATTTGCAAATTGAACTGAATGGAATTTTTGTAGAACTGTAGGCCAATTTCAGGATAAGAAAGTTCAATTGACAATCATTTCAACTTTTCGGATAAATGCGATAATTTTATAGCATGGTGCATTCACATTTGAATCCCACTACCAGAGGTTGCTTTATTATAAATAGTCATTGGAGAACTTAGCTTTATTTTTACTATTGGCGCTTATCGCCGAAATCCTCGGCACGGTAGGTGGCTTTGGTTCATCCTTATTCTTTGTTCCAATAGCGAGTTACTTCCTGGATTTTCATTCGGTTTTGGGAATAACCGCATTGTTCCATGTTTCAAGCAATCTCGCAAAAATTGTATTTTTCCGCCAGGGTTTCGATAAGAAAGTAGTCATTTCACTGGGAATCCCTGCTGTGCTATTTGTGATTGTTGGGGCATTTCTCAGCAAATACATTGCAACAGAAATTCTGGAAAGTGCGCTGGCTATATTCCTAATTGTGGTAAGTGTGGTTTTTCTTTCATTTAAAAATCTTGTCTTAAAACCATCTGTTGCCAATGCTATTGGTGGCGGTGTATTCTCTGGATTTGTTGCCGGTTTGTTGGGTACTGGTGGTGCAGTAAGAGGCATGGTTCTGACAGCCTACCGCCTCAGAATGGAGGTTTTCATCGCAACATCGGCAATCATTGATCTGGCGATTGACGCAAGTCGTAGTGTCGTGTATTCACTTAACGGATACGTAAACAAACAAGAGCTCTACTTAATTCCAATCCTGCTTGTAGTGAGTTTAGCCGGGACGTTTATCGGCAAGAAAATTCTGACCAAAATATCAGAGGATCAGTTCAGATCCATTGTATTGCTTTTAATATTGATCACTGGAATCATTACTCTTTTTAAAGTTGCCTTATAATAAGTAGGGGAGACCCATTCATAAACGGCCCAATAAAATAAAAGTCACCAAAAAAATAACTATCGGTTAAGCGGTTTTGTTCCCATTTGAAGAATTGGTATCAGATGTTTGAATAATCTAAGGGCACTATTTGTCAGAAATGCAAATACCTCCTTTTCTTCAAAAGCGGTAACTGACTCAACTGAACCAACTTTTATTCATATCGCTAATCGTCTGAAGACATTTCGTAATGTTCCAGAAGATCCCTCACTACGATCGGGAAGACAAGGTTTTTACGGTTCAAAAGGCTTGGCCTTGCAGTTGCTCTACGCTGGATAATCATCCCGGCCAAGCTTTAGATAAGAGTTTTCGATTGTCTTCCCGAACCTCGGCTCAGACGAGGTGAGGGATCTCTTACATTGTTCAGAAATCTCTCATTGAAAGGACGTAAACTGTTTATCCGAAATACCTATTTCTGACCACGGTAGAAGCCATTGCCTAGCCCATTACCATATGCTTCGCTGCAAAAGGAATATCTAAATTGGGTTTGTACTTCATGCTTTGATTGAAAGTATGTAATGTATTCAGGCAAGGTCCTTAGGGCATGACTAACAACTATCTCAAAAGTTGGATCAA
>JBDKJN010000191.1:0-7311 GCA_039796595.1 Bacteroidota bacterium | reverse complement strand
AAAAGTACCTGCAATAAATGCCGCACCCGGTATATAAGGATGTCCATCGGCTATGAAATAATCGAACAATCCGCCCATTATAATAGGTCCAATAATGGAGGTGAGGCTCTGCAGGCTTGATATTACGCCTTGCAATTTGCCTTGCTCGTTGCTGGGTACATTGTTGCTCATCATGGCCTGCATAGCTGGTCCATTGATGCCACCCATGCAATAAGGAATGATGGATATCAACATGACCCATCCAGAAGGCGCTAAACCAAATCCCAACATGCCCGCAGCATACAGCAATAAACCGATCAAGACGGAGCGATGATTGCCGAGTTTGGGATTGACCTTACGTACCAAATAGCCTTGCACAAATGCGACCATCAAACCAACTACGGTAATCGAAATACCGATTTGTGTTTTGCCCCAGTTAAACTTGTGGATCGTATAAAAAGCCCAATTGGTCATCACCGCTTGTGCGGCCAAATACAATAGGAAAAAACTCACCAACAAACCAAGGATAGTACGATAATTAAGGGCTTGCACCAGAGATATGCCTGGAATAAACGACTTTTTCTCAAATCGGTTGATGTTTTCAATTTTCCGTGATTCAGGCAAAATGAAATAACCATACAGCCAATTGACCAAAGACAAAACGGCTCCTATAATAAACGGCAACTTCAGATTTATATCGCCGAGCAAACCACCTATTCCAGGACCTAAAACGAAGCCCAAGCCGAATGCGGCTCCGAGTTTGCCATAGTTTTTTGTTTTGTTTTCTTCCGTGCTCACGTCGGCGACATAGGCTAAAGCGGTGGTGTAACTGGCACCGAGTATTCCCGCTATGATGCGTCCAATAAAAAGCCACGCAATAGAAGGGGCAACCGCGAGCAGGATATAGTCTAATCCGAATCCGAACAAAGAAGCTAACAGAATGGGACGGCGTCCAAATCGATCGCTAAGACTACCTTGAACAGGGGAGAAGATGAATTGTGCAATAGCAAATGACGTCATGAGCCAAGCAGAAATGACAGCCGCCTGGCCATCATCACATCCTTGCATCGTTTTGATCAAGTCTGGAAAAACAGGAATGACTATACCAAAACTGATGGCATCGATCAGAACTGTGACGAGTATAAAATTAATACCTGCGGTTTTGGTATTTTTCATGTATCATGGGTTGTGGCGCGAAATAAAGGTACAAAAGCCTTATACTTGCATCCGAACAACAATCTTATGAAAAATTATAGCATTCTTTTACTTTTTGCAGTTCTGACCTTAATGGCCGGATGCAGCGACACCGCGAATCTTAAATGGAATAAAGTGGAAAAGGGCACTTTTAGTTTCATGATACCTGATATCATTGAGGAGCGCACGGATCTCAACGAAGAAGCCGATTTGCAATATGGAAATTTGATAAAAGAAGTATATGTAGTTGTATTGGAAGAGCCGGTTAGCGAAGTGGACCCCTTTTTCGCAGATACTTTATTAGGCAATGGACAACCTCCGATGGAACAATATTCGGATTTGATTTACAATCAGTTCTCTGAAACGGGCGAGGTGGAAGTAACTCAAATTAGCGAACGTGAGCGCAAAGTAAATACCACACATGACGTGCATACATGGAATTGCACGGCAAAGAACAATGGTTTTGATGCCTATTATGAGTTTGCAGTTTACCGCAGCGAAAAATCGTATTATCAGGTTATCGCATGGACTTTGTTGGAGCGCAAAGACAAGTACAAAGACGTATTGCAAAAGATGGTGAATTCACTTCAACCATTATAAGTCGACTGGGCCTCAGTGAACCTTTAATCCGTTACCAACTTTTCGTTCGGTGGCCAATAGGACTACACCTTCATCGGTGGTAACGCCCAGTACGAGACATTCGCTCATCCAGGGTCCAATCTGTTTTGGCGGGAAATTGACGACAGCAAGAATTTGTTTTCCAACCAACTCTTGGGCGGAGTAATAATTCGTGATCTGTGCGCTGCTTTTGCGCAAGCCAATTTCATCACCAAAGTCAATGATCAAGCGGTATGCAGGTTTTCGGGCTTCAGGAAAATCCAAAGCTTCGATGATGGTGCCCGTTCGAATATCGACTTGCTCAAAATCATCCCATGTAATATTCTTCATACGACCATGTTTTAGGTGCCACAAAAAGTGCGGTAATTCGACTGATCTTCCGGCAAACTGTAAAGTTCAGGTAAATGCGATAATTTGAGGTAAGGTTGTTTTGCTGCGTCGAGTATCTTGTGCAATGGTTCGTAATCGCACAATTGAGCGGCCTGCAACGCATCTTCCACCCAACGATTGCGCGGAATAAATCGTGGATTTGCGGCGAGCATGATTTCTAAAGATTCTTGCTCGTCAATATTGTGCAGTCTTTTGAGTTCAGATAAATCACGTGCAATTTTTTCAAATTCTGCGGTGAAGTACAGATCATGATCGCGTTGACTTTTGGATTCCAGCGCCCAGAATGTTTGGGTATAATCAGCTTGTGTTGACTGCATCCAGCGTGTCAATTCATCAATGATGATCAAGTCACCTTCAATTGGTTTTGGAATGCCGAGTTTGCGTCGCATCATGTTTTCATACAACGACTCGTAAAGTGGAACAAATGAGTTGATGCATTCTTGAGCAAGTTTTACCGCTTTGTCGTGATCTTGATCCAACAAAGGCAAAAGAGCAGAGGCCAATACAGCAAGATTCCATTGTGCAATGGGTGCTTGACGGCCAAAAGCATAGCGGCCTTGCGTATCAATCGAACTGAATACAGTACCAAAGTCAAAGCCATTCATAAAAGCGCAAGGACCATAATCAATGGTTTCGCCTGCAACACTCATGTTGTCGGTATTCATCACCCCATGAATAAAACCAACGCGCATCCATTCGCACACCAACGATGCCTGTGCTGCCACAACGGACTGTAAAAATGCCTGAACAGGATGTTCGTTCTTAAGACAATCGGGGTAATGTCTTTCGATGGTATAGTGGGTGAAGGTGCGCAGCAATTCGAGATCTTCAAGTTGCGCCACATATTCAAATGTGCCCACCCGAATATGACTCTTTGCCACGCGTGCCAGCACAGCGCCTTGCATTTCACTTTCGCGATAAACCGGCAATCCCGTTCGTACTACTGACAAACTGCGTGATGTTGGAATGCCCAATCCATGCATGCTCTCGCTGATGATGTATTCCCGCAACATTGCTTGAAGCGTTGCCAATCCATCGCCACGACGCGAATAGCGTGTTGGTCCAGAGCCTTTGAGTTGAATATCGAATCGATCGGCTTGTGGTGTAACCCATTCACCGAGCAACAAGGCGCGACCATCACCTAAGTTGGTGAAGTGACCAAATTGATGTCCGGCATAAGCTTGTGCAAACGGAATAGAATTTCCCCAGGGCCTTTGACCACTTAGAATCGCCGCTCTGTGCGGATGTTCAGCAAGATGGGTTAGACCCAATTGGGTTGCCAAACTCCCGTTGAATATCACTTCAGTCGGGTTTTGCATGGCAATCGCCTTTTCACGGCTGAATAGCCGACTATCAATGGATGTATAGGTGGATTGGAGCTCTTGCACGGAACAAAGATAATTGGGGTTCTTTGGAATGATGAGGATTGAACAAGACATTATTTCTTCTGATGTTTGTTGGAAAACCAAAATGCCGCCCCTACGGGGCTACCAAAATGTCGCCCTTACAGGGCTACCAAAATGTCGCCCCTACGGGGCTGCCAAAATGATGTCTTGTTGGGGTCATTGAAATTTCGATTGTTGTATGGTTGGATGAGCTGATTTTGATCGTGTATTCAAGGATTTTGGAATTGGTTGTTATGATGTATTTTCGGGCAATGAATTGGACAGAATTGCAGGCCTTTGATTCGAACACTAAAGAACAATGGCTCAAGGCGATACAAAAAGAATTGGGTGACAAAAGTTTGGAGTCCTTGCAATGGTCGCCTTCTGCTGGCATCTCACTCGATCCTTATTATACAACAATTGAACGTGTTGAATGGCAAAATTCAGGCGTCATGCCGTTTCTCATACATCAATCGGTAGGTGGTAACGGAAATCAAAATGCACATGATGAGGCCATGCAATGTCTCACGGGAGGCGCGCAGAGCATTGGATTTGACGAGGTGCCTGCCAACATGGATTGGCATTCTCAATTGCAGGAAATTGAATGGCCATTTATACAGATTTTCTGGAAGAATTTTCCCTTCACTTCTTCGGCAGTTGAATCATTGGCCGCATATGCAAGCCAGCGCGGATGGGATAAAAGTGCATTGCGCGGATCTTTTGGTGTTGATGCTGCCGTTTTGTGGAAGAATAAAATCGACCAAGAGACCATCGCTGCCTTCCGTACACATTTTCCCGCCTGTAGAATTTTTGTCATTCGCGAGCATACAGTATTGGGTGGACAATCAGGACATGCCATTGCAGGTGTATTGGCGCAAGTTCAAGAGGCATTGCATTCCCTTGTAAGCAACGGATGGACAATAGATGATGCGTCTGCCATGATCCAGATCAATGCAGAAGTTGGAACAAGCTATTTCCGTGAAATAACCAAATTACGTGTGTTGCGCCACCTGTATAGTGAGGTCGTAAAGGCTTATGCCCCTAAACACGCATGTTCGACCAGTATTTGGATGCACACCACCACGTCCAGCGAAACATATGCTGAGGTGGATACCGACACCAATTTGTTGCGTGCTACCACTATGGCCATGAGTGCGGCAATTGGACAGTCATCGAGCATCGAGATAGCGCCACATGATGCCTCTTATGATCGCATAAACACCTTGCGTTGGTCAAGAAATATGTTGCACCTGCTGCGCGAAGAATCGTATTTTGATCATGCCTTGCACGCAGCAAAGGGCAGTTATTATCTCGAGTCGTTTGCACAACAAATGGCTAAGGATGCCTGGGAGAGATTGCATTCGATCGAAGAAGCAGGCGGCTGGATATCGCAGGAAGAAGCGTGGTTGAACACCTCTGATCGATTCGCCAACGAGCATAAGGAGCGAATAGCAAAGTGAGAAATAATACAAGTCGGAGTAAATAAATATCAGCCCAAAGCACATGCAAAGAGTTAAATTAAATAAAGAACTTGAATGGAAAGCTGATTCGGTTCAGCCCAATCGCTTTGAGGGTTATGGTGCAGGTGTAGCGCCTTATTTGCGCGGCCCTTATGCCAGTATGTACGCCATCCGGCCCTGGACCATTCGTCAATATGCCGGGTTTAGTACGGCTGAAGAAAGCAATGCTTTTTACCGACGCAACCTTGCTGCTGGGCAAAAAGGTTTGAGTGTTGCTTTTGACTTGGCTACACATCGAGGTTACGATAGCGACCATCCACGTGTAGTTGGCGATGTTGGAAAAGCCGGCGTAGCCATCGATAGCATCGCGGATATGAAAATATTGTTTGATCAGATTCCTCTCGATCAAATGAGTGTTTCGATGACCATGAATGGTGCGGTAATTCCGATTTTGGCTTTTTATATTATAGCTGCTGAAGAACAAGGCGTTGACAAAAAATTATTGCAGGGCACAATTCAGAATGATATTCTCAAAGAATTCATGGTGCGCAATACGTATATCTATCCGCCTACACCAAGCATGCGCATCGTGAGCGACATCTTTGCATATTGTTCCAAAGAGATGCCGAAGTTCAATCCGATCAGTATTTCCGGTTATCACATGCAAGAGGCCGGAGCGACTTTGGAAATCGAATTGGCCTATACATTGGCCGATGGATTGGAATATGTTCGAGCAGGAATTGCTGCGGGAATGAGTGTGGATGACTTTGCACCACGACTTTCTTTTTTCTGGGCCATAGGCATGGATCATTTCCGTGAGATAGCCAAGATGCGCGCGGCACGATTGATATGGGCACAACTCATTCGTCAGTTTAATCCAACCAATCCGAAGTCTATGGCATTGCGCACGCACTGCCAGACCAGCGGTTGGAGTTTGACCAAACAAGATCCGTATAACAATGTTGCTCGCACCTGCATCGAAGCTATGGCTGCTGCTTTGGGAGGAACACAGAGTTTGCACACCAATGCCTTGGATGAGGCAATAGCGCTGCCAACTGACTTTAGTGCACGTATTGCTCGCAATACACAGATCTACATTCAGGAAGAAACCGATATCTGTCGCGCCATTGATCCATGGGCAGGATCCGAGTATGTGGAGCGCTTGACCGAAGAAATGTATACATCGGCGATGGCGTTGATCAAGGAAGTGGAAGAACTGGGTGGCATGACCAAAGCCATTGAGGCTGGATTACCCAAATTGCGTATAGAAGAAGCAGCCGCTCGCAAACAAGCGAAGATTGATAGCGGAAAAGATCAAATCATAGGCGTCAATGTTTATGCATTGGAGAAGGAAGCGGCGATTGATATTTTGGATGTGGACAACATTGCCGTCCGCGAAGCACAAATCAAACGATTGAAGCAAGTGCGCACGGAACGCGATGAAAAAGCTTGTCAGGAAAGCCTTTTGGCCATTGCCGAAGCTGCTAAATCAGGACAAGGAAATTTATTGGCATTGGCGGTGGATGCTGCTCGCAACAGAGCAACATTGGGTGAGATCAGCGATGCCATGGAAAAGAGTTTTGGCCGCTACGTGGCGAGCATTCGCAGCGTGAGTGGAGTTTATAAAAGCGAGAGTATGAATGACAAGGATTTTGAATTGGCCATCCAGAAGAGCGATGCATTTGCGGCCAAGGCTGGTCGACGTCCGCGCATCATGATTGCAAAAATGGGGCAGGACGGACACGATAGAGGAGCGAAAGTGATCGCGACTTCTTTTGCCGATTTGGGATTCGATGTGGACATTGGACCTTTGTTCCAAACGCCAGAAGAAGTGGCCAAACAAGCCATTGAAAACGATGTACACGTGGTTGGAGCGTCATCGCTTGCAGCAGGTCACAAGACTTTAGTACCTGCTTTGATTGCTGCTTTGGCCGCCCAAGGTCGTCCGGACATCTTGGTTGTTGCGGGAGGTGTAATTCCAGAGCAGGATTATGATTTCTTATACCAATCCGGATGTGTAGGAATATTTGGACCAGGTACAAAAATCAGTTTGGCGGCCATTGATATATTGGATGTACTGACCGAAGGATTGTTCGGTTGATTTGGGCAAGACCATTCCCATGAAAACCACAAAATGGATATACACTGCGCTAATGATCGTGTTGTTCGGTCATGTGCACGGGCAATTCAAGTTGGATATCCAATATGTTGATGCAAAGGTTAAGCATGACACAAATTGCAGTGCGTTGCATTACAACTTGCGCATTCCCCATTTGATAGGTGAC
>JBDKJN010000190.1:0-5902 GCA_039796595.1 Bacteroidota bacterium | reverse complement strand
AAGGAATTACGCGACATAAAGTTCGAAGTATTATTCGCCCAATACTCAAGGGTTTTTGATGAGTCGTTTGGATGCTATATCCCGTGAACAATTTGCCAGGAGAAGAATGTGATACTGCCTCAAATATTCCAATGCCTAGAAGTATGATAGCACTTATGGCTAGGAGAAAAAAATCTTTTAGTGTCGCTATTTTTTCTGTATCCATATCTCTGAAATAAGAAGAGCCGCTTGAAACTTGAAAAAGGAAAACGATTTGTCCTAAAAGGAAAAACACAATGATGCCAGATCGGTCAACAATATTGTGAATAAAACGGGTGCCGATAGAGGCTTCTTGGATTTCGCTGGGAACTTCTGATTCCGTTGTGTTGGGTTTGCATAAAATCAAGCCAATGAATAGACCAACTATCGCGAGTAGGAGGGTAAATATCGATTCAAAGGAATCGAATAATCCGTCTTTTTCACCTAGAACTGATGCATAGGTGATAGTTAAAATAAGCGTGAGCTTTGAAACGATAGGTAAGACCGTTAATATACGGATGAATGAATTCACATTGCTTAAACGGAACTGAGCCAAAGCTTGATACGCATAAACAACCATTAGAACTATATGAAGCATCATATACAGTCTATACGGAAAGGAGAGCGTTCGAGACATCGCTTCAGATATCTGAACTTCACCAACAAAGAGCAATGTGAGTGGATTCACATAAATTGTGGTCGGTTCGGCATTTTCAGTGTCGAGGTAGTCATTCATCGCATCTGGAGAGATCTCGATCTTAACGATTGATGTTAAAATCATATATCCAATCGACATAGCAACAAGCAAGAAGAATGAACCGAGGATTCGATGTGTTGTTGAATTCACCATGTTGAATTTTTCGGGTTTAGACGGCAATATAATGTGGATCGCAATTATTTAGAGATTATCGTTGTTATTGCATGACACCGATTGATGCGAGGAAATTCAATCACTGACTGTATTTATACATATATGAAAAGCACCACCGCTGCAACGAACGATGGTGCTTGAATAATATTGGCAGAATCAACGGTATTTACTGTTGACCAACTTCTTCATATGCTTTGGCTTTTTTCTCCTTAAAGCGTTGTGCAAACGCAAAAGAAATTCCAGCACTGACTTGACCGTTATTAAGATCTTAGTCATGATGATTTAGAGGTACGGTAATCGACCATTGGGCTTTAAACTTGACGTATTTCTAGCCAAGTCGGTACGTCATCCTGGGTTCGAAAAGAAAGGTTGAAGAATTATAACACGGCGCTGGAATTGGATGGGAACAGTGCCACCATTTTGTTCAACCGGGCGTTCTAATGGAAAATGATTGGCGATTTTTCGCGTGCCATGAAAGATTCAAACCGTATTGTGGAGCTTGTTCCTGATTCACCCGAATTTTGGAACCTCAAAGGGAATATGCACTTGTTGTATGCGGAGTATGCAGAAGCAATCGAGTGTCACAATCGAACGGTTGGTTTGAAACCGGAATATGCAGAGTCGTTTTACAACCGAGGGTTGGCTCATATGATGTCCTATGTTGTTCTGCAGGGTTGCGCGGATTTGGATGAAAGTTGTCATTTGGGCTACGAGCGTGCGGGCATTGCGAAACTGAATTTTTGCGGGAATTAGTAGGGTTTGTCGCCAATGTGTTAAAAGGCTCTAGAAGATGAAGCATAGGCACCAATAATCTCACGAAGCAATCGATTTTCCTATGTTTAGCGATGGGTAGAAATGAATGGTAACCTATCTAAGGGAGCAACTATTAGTAGTTGTTAATTTTAAGGGGCGCTATTTCCCTTACCTTATTGTGTGCGTGTTGACCGAGCGCCGCTATTAGCGCTTTGATTTTATTGTGATTTTTCTGCGCACACTTCTCTTTCTTTGATAGTTAACTTTGATTGGCCATTGATAGGCATGATCGTATGAAATATATCACTTACCTTGTTATTATTCTGGCAGCGATTTCCTGCGGTAATTCAGCACATAAGCGTGGATTAAAAATGCCAGCGCAAGGAATAACATTCGAGATGGATGATAAGGATGAGCATAAGCTAGAGGGTTATACTGGTGAGATGACGGTTGAGTTGGGCAAGCTCAAGGATGGGCAAGGTGCGATCAATATCCTATGGAATGGAACGTCTTGTGCTTCAGGTATAATTTCTGAAGCTGATCCTTTTGAGTTTGTGTGCGATTTGGTAGGCTATCGTATGATGATTGGGGATATCGAATATAATCTCATTACCTCTAATAGGGCTGTTTTGAAGATTGAGGAGTTTGCATTACTCACGGAGGGGGCTGTAATTAAATATCATCAATCCCCTGAATTTAGGCAAAGCGTTATTGCAGCATTGGATAGCGTAGATGCCTTTGATGATACACCATATAAAAGAGCGGAGATAGCCTTAGGGCAGTCATTTTTAACTGTGCAAATAGGTGATAGTAATCGTGTAAGTTCAAATCTTAAGGTATTTCTTGACGATGAACTTTTACTCAACCAGCATACGAGTAAAAACCGATCCCACGTATTTAAGGTGGCTGACGTAAATATAAAGCTTACCTGTAATCGATTCATTGAAGGCGATTTTGTCCATGCTTTTTTTGATATCGATGTCATTGCGGATGCGGAATTTGAGAAGCTAATTGCACAAGAAGAGCAAGCTCAGCGATCCGAAAAGTTGGTTGCTCCTGCTACTCGAAATAAAAAAAATGGTATACCTTCAGATGGAACAACATTTATCTTGAATCAAAGAACAAGCGAACATTTTTTTGGGAGCAAAAACTCAAGGTTGGACATTAGTATAGGCGATATTGTGGGACGTACAACTCTTGTGACCATTGGCGATACCAAGAAGGAACTTTATTCTTCGTATATGCGATGCGGCGACGAAGCAATTTTCACTTTTGAGAACAAAAAATATCGGCTTATCTTTGTGTCATATTTCTGGTGGATAGGGGGGGAGGATGATGCCAGTTTCACGATCATACCTATATAGAATAGAGCGGTATGTGTTAAGACGTAATACCGTATTTATGCTTCGACGTGCGCAGACTGTGCCATTCAAATGCTGCGCTATTTAAAAATTAATGATTTAAGGAAAGATAGGCTACGCCATTCGAGGCTTCGCTATTTAAAGATTTAAATATTTAAGGAAAGATCATCGTTCAATGATAATCACACTTCTTTAAATTCTTAAATCTTCGATCTTTAAATGCCACACGGCAGAATCTCGTTTCAAGCGTGATCACTATTCTTTAAATTTTTTAATGCTGCTCGGGTGCGGAAAGGTGGAGCGGGTTGAGGGTTGTGGTTAAGTGATTGAACCGTATGGGTGTTCGGTTATTGCTTCATAGATAAATAAAAAAGGTATACACCACCATTCGAATCAACAGTGGTGTATTTCTTTATTCAATAGCTCTTTTTAATGGCTCTCTTTGTTCTTTCGTTGTGCACGAGAATCCCTGTCCTTCATAAAACGTTGCGCAAACGCAAACGAAAGTCCGGCACTGACTTGACCGCTATTGAGATCTAAGTCATGATGATTGAGAGGTACGGTAATCGACCATTGGGCTTGAAACTTGACGTATTTCCAGCCAAGTCGGTACATCATACTGGGTTCGAAAAGAAAGATATTTTTTGCGCGATCCAGCTTTTGTATGAGCTCCAAGTCGTTCTTTGATCTTATAATGTTTATTGATGCGTTGTTGTACGACAGGTGGTTGATGGACGATGTAAATGCGACATCAAAATAATTGGACGTATAGCCAATAGTCGGTCGAACTATGAGTTTGTGAAAATCGAGAGAAGCCGTTTCGTATACCGAAAATTGATGATATTGTTGGCAATAGCCATAACCGCCAAAGACGTCGAAAACGAGTTGATTGTGGATTGGTTTAAAATATCCCGCCGTCATTTCGTAATACTGTGCTTGTCCATAATCGAATCGGTTTTGGTCGCCACCACGAAAGTCGGCATACGTTCCTGTCACTGCAAAATGGTTGGTAACAGAGTAAGCTACTTGCGCTTGTTTGCTTCCTATTCCCGTGCCATCGTATCCAAGGGAGCCGTTGGCCTGAACTTCGTTTTTTTCTTTGAATAACGGCACGTTCGGACTCGTGGGAAGGTAATAGGTATGTGAGCAACTAGATAATGCTAGAGCAGCACAAACCGGGAAAAATAAATTTTTCATTTGTTGTAGATTTAAAAAAGTAGTAGTGTGTGATGATGCCTTGCAGCTTGAATACGTTTAGTCGAAGTTGAAAGGCAAATGACCGATATCAAAGTTCTTGCCAAGAAATGTTAACGCATGTCGGAATGATAGTTAGGCAATAATACAATTGAAGTGAAGTGAGCAATTCTGAATGTACTCTCTCAGCTAAGGTATAGAGGCTTGTTCCAATCTAAATAAGAAAGCATCATTGTTCCAGTGAACAATGATGCTTTAAACAAACGGATTGGTCTTTCGGAGGCCTTAACCAACTTTTGCGACACCGGGACTTGGGCCACGTTTTGGCCAGTTTTTCTTGAGCATACGTTGTGCAAACGCAAAGGATAAACCGACAGTCATCTGACTTTTTTTAAAAGGCAAATCATTGCTTGTTAGGTTTATCGATTGCACAAGTTGAGCTTGAAATTTGAAATAGTTCCAACCTGAGCGCAAGGTGAATGCGGGCTCAAAAAGGAATGAGGTTCTGGTTTTATGAACCTTGTCTAATTCAAATAGTTTTGCACGTTCTTCAATGAGATTGGACGAAATCGAGTGAAACTGAACTTGACTCAATGAAGGAGTAAAGGCCAAATCGAATAAGCTGTGTTTTACACCAATCGACGGTCGGATGAAAATCTTGTTAAACGATAGATCAGCTGTTTCATTTTTAGAGAAGTGATGGGATTGATTACTCCTCCCAAAACCACCATATACGTCAAGAATCAAATTTTCACCAATCGGATGGAAGTAGCCCAAACTCAAGTCTGCATATTCTCCATAACCATAATTGCCCGTATCGTGCGCGCCTCCTTGAACGTTCATGTAGCTGCCAGCGACAGCAACATGGTTGGTGATGGCGAAGGCGCCCTGGGCCATTTTGGTGGCATGTTCTTCTCCTCTCTCAAGAGCAACATTAGCTTGCACTTCATGCTTTTCTTTCAGCAGCGGCACGGTAGGAGCAGCGGGTACATAATAGTAATGCGAGCAACTAGATAATGCTAGAGCAGCACAAACCAGGAAAAATAAATTTTTCATTTGTTGTAGATTTAAATAAGTAGTAGTGTGTGATGATGCCTTGCAACCTGAATACGTTTAGTCGAAGTTGAAAGGCAAATGACCGATGTCAAAGTTCTTGCCAAGAAATGTTAAGATAGGGTCAGTGAAAGAATGGATGTATGCGAGATGTTAGACAGGCATACAGTATTGAATTATCCATCTTTAAACAATCGCTTGAATAAAACTTGAGGTTGAAAAAGCTGCGGTCGTTTTTCCAGTAGAGCAGTGCTTATATCGACAGATTTATGGTGTTTGCAATTTGCTACTGTTGCCGTGTTAGAGCCTAAGAATTATTGAGTTTCGGTATTAAACTTTGCAATTTTAAATTAGCTTTCGAAGAATTTAGATAAAAATTAGTTAGGAAGCAATTGGGCATTCATATACATTTGGTTGTGTGAGCAAATCGGGTGTGCCGATTTGTCCTTCAATTCTGATATTAAACTAAACATTTTCTATTCGTATGAAAGCTATTCGAAAATTTTTCAAGGGGCCTGAAGTAAAAAAATGGCAATTTTTTCTCATCGGTCTTGGCTACAGCAAAGTTATAGCTGACGGTGAATTCGGCAATCAGACAGATGTTGCCACTAAAGACTTCCAACAAAAGCATGGCTTGCAACCGGATGGTGTT
>JBDKJN010000189.1:0-5151 GCA_039796595.1 Bacteroidota bacterium | reverse complement strand
CTCAATCTCGAACTTGACGGTTATACCGTTGTGGTCGCTGTCAATGGTCAGCAGGCCCTGGATAAAATCCGCAATCAAGCCATCGACCTTGTGATTCTGGATGTGATGTTACCGGAATTGGACGGATTTGCTGTGTGTGAGCAGGCCCGACTCGAAGGGCATACAACACCTATCCTATTTTTATCTGCACGTGGCAGCGGGAAAGATCGCGTTGAAGGGCTTCGTCGCGGCGGTGATGATTATCTGGCCAAACCGTTTGAATTGGAGGAATTGATGTTACGGGTTCAAAAGCTCATCACCCGAAAAGATGACCAAGCTCGTCGATTGGCTGATTTAGATGAATTCACCTTTGGCGGCAATCATGTGGACTTCAGATCATATCAAATCACCGATTGCAGAGGAGGAAAACATGAACTCTCTAGAAAAGAAATGATGCTGCTCAAACTTCTGATCACCAGAAAAGGCCTGGTTGTCAGTCGCGAGGAGATCTTAGAGAAAGTTTGGGGGTATGATATTTTCCCGAACAGCAGAACCATCGACAATTTTATTTTGACCTATCGAAAGCATTTTGAAGAAGATCCTAAAAATCCACGTCATTTCCATAGCGTAAGGGGTGTGGGCTATCGATTCGAACTCCATTCGTAAGACTTTTCAAAGAGAGAAGCACCTTATTATCAATGACTTAAGTGGAATTTGTCAAAAACCTTAACTTTTTGCAAAAAAAATAGGCAACCCCGAAAAAGTTGCCTCGTCTTATTAATGGTTGCGCAGCCGACCAAGAATTTGGAAAGCTGCGTTGGTTTCAAAATTTTCCTTGCAGGTTTAAAAAAAAAGAAGGAATCCAAAGGGGTTCCTTTTTTTTATGTTCAAAAAATTGCCTTTTTAGGACTATCAATGAGCCACGTAGACCAAAGCCTTTGTCTCGAAAAATGGCTCTTTAAAGTACTTCGGTAATGCATACACCTCTTTCGACCTTTTCAACGCCGTTAGCTCCTCCTTTAAATCGCCACCTTTCAGGCAAATCAAGCCATTTGGCAGGGCATTCATCTGTTCCTTTTTGAATTTGCCCTGGCTCCAACGCCACAAAGTGGACAATTCCGCTACAGCTCTGCTCACTACAAAATCAAATTTTTCCTTGACGTCCTCTGCCCTCGCGTGTCTGGTTCTTACGTTCGTAAGTCCGATTGCTCCAGCGACCTCATTGACTACTGTGATCTTTTTACCGATGCTATCCACCAATAGAAATTCTACCTCGGGATGCACAATAGCCAATGGAATTCCAGGAAAACCACCACCAGTGCCAATATCCAAGATAGATGACTGAGGCTGGAAAGGAAGAAATTTATAAATGGCCAAACTGTGAAGCACATGTCTTTCGTACAGAGCCTCGATGTCCTTACGAGAGATTACGTTGATTTTCTCATTCCATTCCGCATAAACAGACTGAAGCATTTCAAACTGTTCCAGTTGTTTTGGAGTGAGATCGGGGAAATACTTTGACAGTAGACTAACCGACATAAATCAGTAATTGTCTTTGGTATTTTGCATCATCTGGAAGAGGAATTCTCGTGCACGGAATAGCTGCGCTTTTACCGTTCCAAGAGGCAGATTGAGCTCTTCTGCAATTTCTTCATATGCACGCTCTTCGAAATAACGCAATTCGACCAGGCGGCGATAACGAGGCTTGAGTTTGTCAACGATTTCACGCATTTTACGAATGCGTTCCTCCTTTTGCATCGCTTCTGCCGGATCCATGACCATGTCTTTGACACTGATCTCGATAGACTCACCATCATCTGTTTGGTAGCCCTGATCAATTGAAATCGCTTTGATACGTTTCTTCCGAATGAAGTCGATACAGTTATTCGTTGCAATCTTAAACAACCACGTACTGAACGCAAATTGTGGTGTGTATTGTTCCAAACGTTTAAAGGCTTTACCAAAAGCCTCGATGGTCAAATCCTCCGCATCGTCTTTGTTGTTGACCATTTTGAGCAACATAAAATAGATAGGCTCACGATAGCGCTGCATCAATTCAGCATATGCACGCTGATCCTTGTCTTGGATAGCTCGTTGCACCAATTTAAAATCGTGCTGCCCTTTTTCCGAGAGATGTTCGATCAATTCCATTTTTGTTGTTTTCTCACTAAGTTAGTCATGTAAAGCATGAGGTTCAAGGCATGCAAGTGTGGTTCTAAAAACGGTGCCAACCAGACAATATCATTGGATTGTCCGAGACTCTTAGAAACCTTGTGCAAAATAGTGATTTGTACAATATACCGCAACAGAAGCGCCCCACTTAATAACAAAATGCCTGTGTGTAAATAGATAGATGCAAAAAAACACGACCAAATCATTAGGAAAGTAAGAGGCCATAACATCAATCGGCGCTTATCACTCTCTTTATAATGAGGAGCCGTTGTAAAATGTCTGCGCTTTTGCGTGAACCAATCTTTCCATGATTTCTTTGGTTCCGAAACAGTTTGCGCAACAGGATCAACGACAATGGCAACGTTTTTATCGGTTGCTACTTGATTGACAAACAAATCATCATCCCCACTGGCAATGCTGTAGTGACTTTTGAAGCCGCCCACACGGAAGAAAAGCTCTTTGTTGTAGGCCATATTTCGACCGATACCCATGTATGGTTTGCCCAGGGAGGCAAATCCGAGGTAATGCATACCGATCATCATGGTGTCGAAGCGAATGATCTTATTGAGCCAACCTGGATACTTTTTGTATGGCGAAAAGCCTAGCACCAAATCTTTTTGTCCGCTCATACTTCGGGCCATGTGTTGAAGCCATTCATTGCTGGTCGGTATACAATCTGCGTCGGTTAATATGATGTGCTCATATTTCGCGGCTTTAATGCCGAGGGTGAGTGCGAATTTTTTCCCATGCAAATTTTGTTTTTCCTCATCGAGGTGGACAACATGGATATTGGGATAACGCAATTGCAAGGCTTTGAGCACGGTCTCTGTATCATCCCATGAACTGTCGTTGACAATAACAACTTCAAATTGAGGATAGTCCTGCTCCATAAGAATAGGAATATTTTCAAGCAGATTTTTCTCTTCATTGCGAGCACAAATCACAACAGAAACTGGACTGCTGTTTTGGCCCGAAAGTTTTTGTGATTTTACGGAGTTACGGAAATAGCCCAACAAATAATAGAGTTGTATTATCCATGCGACAAAAAACACAGCAATGACAACTACCCCCCCTTTGTGTTGTTCAAGAAATTCAATCATTTGTTCGGTCAATTAGCGCCCTGCATTGCGGACTTTAAAGCGGCGTAAAATTAGCTGCGCTTCTACATTAGCTCTAAGGAATATCGCATTTCTTCAAGGCATTTATCCACAGACATAATGCAGATTTTGTTGAATAAACCATGTAGCTCTGCTAACACGAATTATTGCTTAAAAAAAAATCCCGGCGAACCGGGATCTCAAGTTTATTTGAAAAGGCCGTGTAATTCGGCGTCAATGCCTGAGATGATTTTACCCAAGTCTTCTTGTTTTTCATGGAAGCGATTGCTATCGATGTCCACAATAAGGAGCTTTCCCTTGTTGTATGTGCTGATCCATGCTTCGTAGCGTTCGTTGAGGCGGGTCAAATAATCCAAACGAATGGCTTCTTCGTATTCGCGACCACGTTTGCTGATGTTTTCTACCAAGTTAGGAACCGAAGCACGGAGGTAAATGAGCAAATCTGGAGCTGAAATAAATTCATCCATAACCGAGAACAAGTCAGCATAATTTTCAAAATCGCGTGTAGTCATCAAACCCATGGCGTGAAGATTTGGAGCGAAGATGAATGCGTCTTCATAGATGGTCCTATCTTGAACGATTTTCTTACCACTGGCTTTGAGTTCCATGATTTGACGGAATCGGCTTTTGAGGAAAAACACTTGCAGGTTGAATGACCAACGTTGCATATCCTTATAAAAGTCGATGAGATATGGATTGTCGTCTACTTCTTCGAAGTGAGGCTGCCATTTGTAATGTTTGGCTAGCAATGTGGTCAACGTGGTCTTACCCGAACCAATATTTCCGGCAATAGCAATATGCATACGAATAAAATATAGAATGTTTAGGCCCCATCAGTAATACCGATGTGCGGTGGCG
This sequence comes from Bacteroidota bacterium, assembly GCA_039796595.1. Lineage (GTDB taxonomy): Bacteria > Bacteroidota > Bacteroidia > Flavobacteriales_D > Sanyastnellaceae > CANHSF01. Next base: position 1,024 of record JBDKJN010000189.1, on the reverse strand, counting down.
AAAGTAAACGAAATGCGGTTAGCAAATGCCATTGTTGATTTTTTTTGACGGAAGAGTTTTCAGAAAAGACCAATGACATGAATTTAAGGCCTTGTTGATAACTGTTGAGAATCACTAGAACAATCGCATCTATTAAGCGCCTGGCCTTTAAAACATTCATCAAAATTTCGCATTTCAATATTGCTTAATTCATGCAATAATTTAGAAATTGCGCAAAAAGCGCAACACTTTTATTTAACGCAAATTACTTCCCTGGATTGAGTATCAATCGCCCACTTTCGGGGTTGTAGTCATTAAGCTGAATGATAATTGTTTCGCCGTTCTTGGCAAGATTACCAATGAAAAAAGCGAGTTTTTGTCGTATCAGAGCACGGCACATATCATCATTGCTTTCATGTTCGAGGTAAAGCGTGCCTTGAGCTGGCATGCTCTTCTTCAAATTTCCATTGGTCACCAAACGAAACTCGTGGTCTTTGCAGCCTCCACCATATTCAACCTCTACGATAAGCGAATCTTGATCTGAGATTTGGGCCGATAACACCTTGAAAGGATCGGTACTACCCGGCCAAACATAAGAGTTATCAATGTCCAAGGTTCTTTTGGGGTCACCTTTGATGACTTCCCTTTTTTCTGTATTGGTTGTTGGCACAGCGGCTTCCTTTTTTGATTTACAATGACAAAGCATCAATGCTAAACTTGATACTAGGAGGACTGAAATTCGATTCTTCATACGAGATAACTTACCTGCAATGATACATGCTAATTCAGAACGAAGAATAAAATTCATGCCACTTATATGGGCTCTTCATAATAATTAATCAAAAAAGTTCTATATTCGCGCCCTCATAATCCTCTCTAAACCAATATATTAACCGCGCATAGCAAATCGGCGTGGGTCACAACTATTATGACACAACTCATCTATCACAGTTTAATAAATCAGGATTGCACCACCAAGGACATAAAAGAGATATTTACAATAGCTCTTGATTGCAACGTCAAATTCAACATTACAGGATGCTTG
>JBDKJN010000188.1:0-12179 GCA_039796595.1 Bacteroidota bacterium | reverse complement strand
ACCGTGAGTTCAGTGTTTGAACAATCCAAAGTTGCATTGGTCATGGTAGGCGGAATTGCATCAAATAGTGCAGCAGTACTTTCGGCAAAATCGATGGAATATCCACTTGAAGATCCCGACCAATTCATGACAACTAAAGCAAAAGTATGACCGGTTAGAACGGGTAAATCTGCATTAAAAGGTGGGCCAAATTGATCACCAGGCCCTCCACTATTGGTTGTTCCACCCAAAGATGTGCTGATACCTGTAGTTCCATTTGGTGGTGTAAGCGTGCCCCATGCATTGCAGCTCACTTCGGGTGAAGAGCCGTCCTGCAAAGTAATTCCCGCACATCCTCCGGTAGTGATATCGAAGAGCCCCCAATCGTAATCATCATTCAGGTCATTGGGCGTAAGAACAAAACTCAAATTGCCATCGCTTTGGACCGTGAACGTGTACCACACACTATTCCATTCTATCCCGTTGTTGCAGGCGCCTGTATATTCACCAAAATTACCTGTATTTAAAGGAGCTTGCTCTTCGAAATAAAAGGATTCGCATAAATTGACAGCTCCCGCACAATCGGAGATTGTTTGGGCATTCGACCGCATCGTCAGCAGAAAGAGCAAAGCCAAAACAAGATTACTGGTGAAATTATACATGGTAGTGGCAATTTACATAGGCGAATATACTTAAAAATTCATCGACTGCCCTGAATCAGCGTATCAAATGAAAATACCCCTCACGCATTTTAGGGTCTGATTCGCCACACAATAAACTATACTCCAAAGTGTAATAATACACCCCTTCGGAAAGCTCAGTTGGGCTCCAATTATCAGTTGGATTGAATTGTTCAGCCACCTTTCTTCCCCACCGATCAAAAACGATTAATGTGAAATCTTTAAATATTTCTTGAGGGCTAACATCCGGTTCATTGGCCAATGCAACTCGCCATTGATTATTTAATGCATCTTGATTGGGAGAAATTACATTCGGAAAGACCAATAATTTTTCGTCCACTGGTTCAAGATCATCAGCAGCGATAACAACAGAGGCACTCGCAGTACATCCATTGATAATATCGGTAATGACTACAGTATACACGCCCGGCTCACTTATCGATGGTGAAATGGTTTGCACACCCACAATAGCAGCCGGCATCTCACTCGACCATTGTGTGTTGTAATCATGTGCTGCATCAACATCCACTCCTTGCACTTCCAGCATTGGTCTAATGCAAGTCAACGTATCCTGTTGAGGAATAATTACGTTTGGATAATTAAAATCCTCAGTTACCAATAATGTATCGCTACTCGCACATGCACTCGTTGGGTGCACAGCGGTGAGGATGTATGTCCCCTCATCGCCAATCGACAAACTGAGGGTGTTATCGTTTGTGAGCGCCTGCCCGTTGTATATCCAATTGAACGTGGTATTCTGAACATTCGAAGTGCCATTTGTGATAGCCGTTGGATTATTGCAATTGAGCACAAGATCTTCACCCGCAAATAAATCAATTGTCGAAAAATCCGCTTCAATTTCGACCGTTGCAGAGGCAAAACACATACTATCCACATTCGCTTCGATAGTATAAATACCGGGAATTGTCGCGCTCCACGGCTCCATGTTATTTTCACTGACTATCTCGATATCTTCTTCGTCAAAAACCGCATATGACGTGGCAAACGGAATGTTCGAGTTCATTGTCACTTGCACATTCATTGTTTCACAATTGATGACATCCATTGGAGTTGCCGTTACCATCAAGGCTTCAACATTTACAAAAATTTCTTGTACTACACTATCACCACACAAATCCGTGTAAGAAACCGTGTATGTAATGTCTTCCGTGGTGGAAGTGATAGGAGTCGGTGAAGAAGGATCATCCAAAAAATCCGTAGGCGACCAATCGTAAACTCCATCTATTGAACTACCGACGCTCAAAGTTGGGTGCATGCCCTGGCAGATGTTCAGCTCGTCACCTACATTCAATATATTGGGTTGTAAACAGACCGTTTGCACGTTGACTGCGCCACCAGTTGCGGCGGTAAATCCCCAATACACGAAAGAATTGCCCTGAAATATCGAATTGACCAAATCAATATCCCCCTGCAAGCGGAAGACACAATCAAAATAGACGCGCAAGGAATGGTTGTCTGGATTCCATTCGATACGCACTACATGATCTTCGCCGTCCTCTATGTTTTGACTGAAGGCATCCGCGAGTATTGGACCAGCAATATTGTTGACTGAATTATGGTTCAGATCACCATTTTTTTCAATTGCAATATGATCATAACCCGGATCGTTAAAATCGCCGTTTGCCCAGGTATCGAATTCTATACCTAAGGAGGTACCAAAATTGAGATAACCCATTCCACCGCCACTCTCGCCTATGGCTGAAGTACCCACTGTTTGTAAAACGAAACAAATCCCATCCGCACCATTGGCATCATTACTGCCAAAATTCATAGTAAATTGTAAGGTGAACGGTTGAAGCAAGTTGATTTGATCTCCGTACCAAACCGTGCCATTCTGATTGTTCAAATCATCAGTCAATGTATAACAATCGGCGCCATTGGCTATAGCATTGCCATTCAAAAAATAGGTCTGGGCATTCAGGCACAAAGACCCCAGTAACAAAATAAAGAGCGAATAAAATTTCATTTTACTACAGATCTTTACGACATCGTTGCAGGGCACTGAAAACTGCGTGGTTCGAAGGCACAACAGCGTTCATTTGAGGTAACCAAGACATTAGTGGCCACTTCTTTGCTAATACGGATGTGTAGACGTTCGTCGCAAATTACGGAAAGACTTTGATCAAACACTTCAATACCTTCAATAAATATTCTTGCTCCGATGGTAAGTCCCAAATCTTCGAATAATTTTAAGAATAGCGGACTATCCTCCTTAACTCCAGTAATGCGGCAGCTATTTCCTGAGGTCATCTCACTCAATATTTTAAAACAAGAAGGAGATATTATGCCCCGACCATCCGGAATTGGTTCGCCATGCGGATCAAACTTAGGAAAGTCCAAAAGTGCATCAATACGGTCAACCAATACATCCGAATCGATATGTTCAAGTTGCTCCGCAATGGAATGTACCTCATCCCATCGAAAATGCAGCTTATTGACCAAAAAAGTCTCCCAAACCCGATGCTTGCGAACTACCCTAACGGCTATCCTCAATCCGTCAGCAGTAAGCAACACGCCTCTCGATTTTTCATAGTCAATCAGGCCTTTATTGGCCATTCGTTGCAGTTTCTCGGTGACTGAAGCGGCACTTATTTCCATACCAGCTGCAATTGCGTTTGTGGGCACTCGACCAGGATGTTGCTGTGAGTAATGATAGATGAACTTTAGATAATTCTCCTCAGTTAAGGAATTGGAAAGGCTTCTAGGCATGCGTCAAAAATAATAAATTCGTCAACTGAAATTAAATTTTCAGCAAATTCAAAACACCGCTGAGATGGAAACCTACCAACAAGCACATCAACACCAATGCGCTTTCGTACTCTCTTCCAACGCCAAGACTCACAACCATTTCGCCTTTCCTTATATAAAGGATCGCACAACTCCATTTCTAATTCACAACGGACTGCGCAATATATTTTGACATCAACCGACTAAATCTGAAAGAATTCCGTTAATTGGGCAAGATTCTTGGCAAGGAAGTAACCAAACCCGATTTAATGAAACCATTGTACACGTTCTTCGGACAAATCCTCGTTTTTGGCTTCATGTTTCTGCATTTGCAGGGATGTGCTCAACCCAAAAAGTCATATACAATTACCAATAAAAGAGCTATTGCACAGCTCGAAGAGGCTCAAGAATTCTATCAACGCAAAGACCTCCGTAATGCCATTCAATTGCTTGAGGAATTGGTGGGCAAGGAACCACAATTCATAGAGGCGCAATTCATGCTTGCTCAGGTGTACGATGAAAACCGTCAGACCGACAAGGCCATAGCCCCATTGGAAGCCGCACTCAAAATAGATCCCAAATACTATCCACCGGGTTGGATGATGCTGGCCGAAGCACATTTTTACATGGGCCATTACGACGAGGCCGAGAAAGCCATCACCAAGTACATTCCCATGCCCAAAAAATCGGCGGAAGAAGAAAAACGGGCGCAACTCATTCTAAGCAGTTGTGTTTTTGCCAAAGATGCCAAGGCCCATCCTAAACCATACACTCCAATCAACTTGGGAGCCGGAGTCAATACGGCGTTGAATGAATATTACCCATGTCTAACCATTGACGAACAAACCCTTTTGATCACACGAGATGTTCCAGATAAAAATGCGATGTATGGCCATCAAGAGGATTTTTATTTGAGCAAAAAAGCGAATAACGAATGGCAAACCGCAGTGCCTGTCACTGGCATCAACACCATCTATAATGAGGGTGCTCCAAGTTTGAGCGCCGACGGACAAACCATGATTTTCACCGCTTGCCAAACCATAGATGGCAGTTATGGTAGCGATCGCACCGGTGCTGGCAGTTGTGACCTCTTCTACTCCACACGTGTAGGCGACAATTGGACACAGGTGCGTAATCTGGGCAATTCAATCAATTCCGGAGTATGGGAGAGCCAACCCAGTTTTTCAGCCAACGGCCAAACCCTTTACTTCATCCGTGGACAATACACTCCACATGGACCAAAAGGGCAAGACATTTATTACAGTTATATCCGAGACAACGGTCAATGGAGTGTCCCCGCCAAGGTCCCTGGCCGCATCAATACCTCTTTTGAAGAAGCTGGCGTGATGGTTCATCCGGATGGCAATAGTTTGTATTTCAGCAGCAACGGCCACAGTGGAATGGGAGGCCTTGATTTGTACGTCAGCCATATGTTGCCGAATGGCGAATGGGATGTGCCTATCAATTTGGGGTACCCAATCAATACTGAAAAGGATGAAAATTCTATACACGTTTCAGCCCGTGGCGAAATTGCAATGATCAGCAGTGAACGCGATGGAGGAATGGGCGGATTGGATATCTATGCATTCGCACTTCCCGAATTTGCACGTCCCAAAGCGGTGACTTATGTACAAGGAATAGTAAGCGACAAATTGAGTTTCAAAAAACTACAGGCACGCATCGAATTGATCGATCTGGAAACAGGAAAAAAAGTAGTAGAAGCCCAAAGTAATCCCGGTTCCGGTGAATTTGCTGTGTGTTTACCCATGGGAAGATCATATGCACTATCTGTAAGCAAAGACGGATATTTGTTCCATAGTGAAAATTTCACTTTAAAGAATCATGACGTCAATAAGCCATTTCAACTCAACGTCGAATTGCAAAAGATACGCCCGCAATCGAGGATTATCTTGAACAACGTATTCTTCGAAACGAACAAGTGGGATCTCTTACCCGAAAGCCGCATTGAATTGGACAAACTGGCTGCACTATTGCTCATGAATCCAGGTAAAAAAGTTGAGATCTCCGGACATACGGATAACGTTGGCAATGATGCTGACAACTTAAAGCTATCAGAGAATCGCGCAAAGAGCGTAGTTGATTATTTGGTTTCAAAAGGTGTTCCTGTAGAAACGCTAAGTCACAAAGGATATGGAGAAACTGTACCTCTTGGTGACAATGCAACAGAAGTTGGGCGCGCGCGAAATAGAAGAACTGAGTTTGCCTTTTTATAACCGAATGATCGTTCGAATTGATGCGTAGTCTTACTCCATTCCACAGCTTAGTCATGCTCCTAGCCTTAGGGTTGGCGGGATTAGGACTAAGTTTGATTTGGCCACAAGGCGGAATAGGACAAGATCCGTGGAAGTTGCGTTTTTACACATGGAATCCATCCGATTCCACCAGCGTGCATATTCCAGATATGCAAGCGCACATCGCTCATCTGGACAGCATAGCCAAAGCAGATTCCCTACAACGCCTGAATGATACTGTGCATGTGCACCGCACCAACACACTGACTTCACTTCAATTCAAGGATAACAATTCCATTCCATTTCACGCCTTTTTCAATTCGCTCGATAGTGCTCACACAAAAAATGTTGATGTATTTCATTTTGGTGATTCCCAGATCGAATGTGATCGTATGACACAGATCTTACGTCTGCAAATGCAAACGACATTTGGAGGTTATGGACCAGGGCTTATCTCTCCCGTGCCATTGGTAGCTACAAGTCACATCGTACAAAGTCAAAGTCCAGAGTGGAAGCGATGCACAGCATATGGCTATCAAGATTCAAAAGTCAAACACAATGTGTACGGCGCCATGTGCAGTTTTGGACGATTTGATTGCGGAACCAAAGACAGCACCGAAGCAAGTATAGAATTGTCTCCCACGCGATTTGGAGATGCACGAAATAAGACCTATCACGTAGCCCGAATTTATTATCGATGCCCTGAAGGAAGTGCATCACTGCGTGTTGAATGTGATGGCGCACTGGTATGGCATGGTGTATTATCGCAAACCACTGACGTGGTCAAGACAGAAATCAACTTTCCGCAAACCCCTAACAAACTCAAACTGGTATTTCGCGCTATGCAAAGCCCAGAGGTTCATGGCATCCAATTGGAAGAAACCACTGGTGTAAGTGTTAGTAATATCGCATTGCGAGGTAGCGATGGATTCTTATTTACGCGCACGCACTTGCCTGCGATGAAACAAACATTTGCCGCCGAAAACCCACAACTGATTATTCTACAATTCGGTGGTAATTCAATACCGTATCTTAAGTCGGCGGCACACGCACAACAATGTGCAGAACAAATGGGCAATCAAATCCGCACTTTGCGTCAGGCAGCACCACTTGCAGCAATCCTGATAGTGGGTCCAAGTGACATGAGCACATCCATTGACGGGGTTATGCAAAGTTTTCCCTACATATCGGCATACAACGATGCCCTTAAAGCCAAAGCCTTTGAGTTGAATTGTGGCTTCTGGGATATGTACGCAGTAATGGGTGGACGCAATAGCATGATAGGATGGGTCAATCATCAGCCACCCTATGCAGGTCCTGACTACACCCATTTCACACCTCTTGGCGCGCGCAAAATGGGAGAGTTTCTGGTCAAAGCCATTTTAGATGAATATCAAAATTGGAAGATCGCTAAAAGTGCGATGTAGAGGTTTTGACTTACTTTCGTACCAATGGCACAGTTCCTCATCATCGGTGATCCCAATGACCTGCACACACGATTCCGTGTTGAGTTTTTGATGCAGCGTGGCCACGGAGTAGAATTGCTTTGCGAGCAAAACGAGATGACCAGGAGTATAAAAAACAATGGTCCTTTGCCATGGATCCATCCTAAAGCCCTTCCCTATTTTTCTTGGAAAAATCGTCAACTAAGACGCGAAGGCGCACATCTCATCACGGAACGCATTGGTCAAATCGGTGCTCAACTATTGTTGATCATGTACGGTGAGCCTCACGTCGGCTGGGCCTATTATCATCAACAATTTAAAATACCCATTGCACTGCATACGTATGGTACTGATGCGCTGGTGACATTACCACAAATCACACAAGCTGGTTTATTGGCGCCGTTGCGAAAATATCTTTTCAAACGAGCTTTTGCCGGCGTTCAATTGCACGTAGCAAGCAGCAGAAAACAATTCGAAACCTTGCAGCATCTTTCGAATCCGAGGATCAATCAACAATTGGTGCGCATTGGAATCAACAGTAAAGCACTTGACGCATTCAAAGCAACACCTTCGGCATCAAAACTTGATCGACCCTATGTGATATTTCCGCGGATGATGCATCCCATCTATAACCATGATATCGCCTTAGATGCCATCGCGCTTTTACCGAAAGAGATCTTGCGTGCTTACTCATTCGTATTTATCGATGCAGATAGTCGGCACACGTCGTACACTACTACGATCAAAGCAAAGATGGATGCACAAGCTGATGTTCAGTTCGAATGGTTACCACGGTTGGACTCCATTGCGCTGTGGACTTGGATTCAACATGCCCGATTGAGTGTGCAGTTGCCTGCTACAGACGCATCTGCCATTACTGCTTTGGAAACACTCTATCTAGAAACGCCACTGCTGTTGGGTCCTGCAGATTATGACCATGATTTATATGCTGGTATTCCACGCACACTACTCACGCCACAAGAAATAGCCAATAATATCACCCGGCTCCTCCAACATGGCATGACACAGCGCGTTTCTGTAGAGACTTTAAAAAAACTTACCGATTCAGAAGCCCAAAGCTTGTTATTGGAAAATCATCTTTTGACTTTGATCGAAAACAACACTGAATTTTAGACCTCATTGTCTTTTACCAGAACGTGGATCAATAAATGGTTTGGAATCGCGTTGAACAAATTTAGAAATGTCGACATTCTCCTGGAATTCCCATTTGCCCTTCTTCATCACAAGTAGATCATACGTACCATCTGGTCCGTATTCACTGTAAACACCAGCCATCATCGGGCTTTTTGGAGACAAATGATCAAATAGAATACACTTTTCTTTTTCATAATATTTCACCGAAGCAGAAACTTCTTCGCTGTATTCCAATAGCATTCTCTTTCGTACATTTTCTGCTCCCTTAAAAACATTCTCGCCAAAACGTACCTTGTTGTTTTGAATATGCAGCACTTCGATAATCTTCCTTGTGGTCAACTTGTCTTTACCGTCCCAGCCTAATAGTGTATAGGTGTCACAATTCTTTTTGGACATTGGAATAATTTCATAGTACAGAGCACCCAACCAACGATCTTGTGGCAATAAGCGGTTTTCCATTTTATCCTGATCCTTGACAGCATCTTTTAACTCCACCCACCAATGCGGTTTATCTTTTTTATCCTTGACTAAAACAAAACCATAATAGATGTGACTGCCATCCTCATAAGGCAAATTCCAATTGAAAATTCTCAAACGACCATCGCTGCTTTTTAGTTTACAGAATTTGAAGGCTTCGAACGGGTAGTTCATTGCTTCTGGCAGGACCATTAATTTTCGGAAATTGACAACCATAGAATCACACGCCACTTGTCGTGCATCATCGTTATTGGCTGCCGCCAAATCACCATGGTAGGCGGCAATGCGTTCTTCAAACAACTGTACCGATTGCCCAAACCCAACTGAACAGAACAATAGTGTTATGAAAAACAAAGAAAATCGCATCATAAAAATACTATCGTTAAATCGTGCCAAATATTGCTGAAAAGACTACGCCAAGTGCATAAAGGCCTTTTTGGCCAGCAATTGCTCTTCACTTTCACGGTGTTCCGGGTCATCGACGCAACAATCCACGGGGCATACCGCCGCGCACTGTGGTTCATCATGAAATCCCACACATTCTGTGCACTTCGAGGTAACAATATAATAGACATCCATACTAACAGGATTCTGTGACGAGTCACTATCGACTTCCCCAGACTCGTTCAATGGCGTAATGATGCCACGTAATCCGGTGCCGTCGCTGTACTTCCACTCTGCTCCACCCTCGTAAATCGCATTGTTAGGGCATTCTGGTTCACAGGCGCCGCAATTGATGCATTCATCGGTAATCATGATAGCCATAAGACTCTCTCCTATTAATTTTGCGCGAAATTAGTGCCTTTGGGGCAGTCTTACAAATGGATTGCATAACCGCCTATAAACCCCACAGGCTTACACGACATGACAAAACCAACAATACAACCATTTGTTCAGCTCGGCCTGGTACTCGACGCCTTATCCAATGAGCATTTATGGCCGGGATATAGCTGTGGACTGACCGAAGAGGAATATGCTGAAGCACAGGATCAACTTCAAAGAATTCACCACCATAATGGCTGGTTCACATTGGACGCTTGCCGCCAAATGTGCAGAGAATGGAGCAAATTATTGCAAGAGGAATCCATGAATGCCTGGTTATCGGCCTACCCTTCACCAGCTCAGTCCCGCCAAATAGGCCTGATATGCGCTGGGAATATTCCAGCGGTTGGTTTTCACGATATCGTGTGTATTCTTCTTTCCGGGCATAAAGCATTGATTAAGTTATCGAAAGACGATGCGCTCTTGATCCCCATGTTTATGCGTTGGCTTTGCAAGTTTGAACCATCCTTGTCGGAGCGTTTTGAATTTGTCGAACGCCTCCAAAACTTTGATGCCGTGATAGCTACAGGAAGTAACAATAGTGCACGTTATTTCGAATCCTATTTTGGACATGTCCCTCATATCATCAGAAAGAGCCGCACCAGCGTAGCCGTCTTATCTGGCGAAGAAACCGAAGAGGAATTGCATGCCTTAGGTTTAGATATCTTCACTTATTTCGGTTTGGGCTGTCGCAATGTGACGAAGGTGTATATGCCCCGAGGAATGGACATTAATCGTCTATTCGGCGCCTTTTATGCTTTTCGTGATATTGGCATGCACGCCAAGTACGCCAATAATTATGATTACAACAAAGCCGTGTGGTTACTCAACCGAGAAGACTTGCTGGACAACGGATTTATTCTGCTCAAAGAAGACGAGCAGCTGTCGTGTCCAACGGCATCGCTCTTCTATTCATATTATGAAAACCTGGATACTGTAGAGGCCCATTTGGCCGAATGCAGAGAGAACATACAATGCCGGGTAGGATTGGGAGGTTTAAAATTGGGCAGTGCGCAGCAGCCAAAATGGTCAGATTATGCAGATGGAGTCGATACCATGCACTTCCTGGTTACTTTAGAGAAGAAATAAATGGCCTCAAATCCCCAAGAAAAGCAGTATCTTAAACCAACCGAGCCCTCAAAATGATTACTTTTGAGGCCCTTAGAGAAAAGAATTCGATGAAGAAAATAGTTTCCGTCTGGACAATTGTTGGATTAGTAGCACTATTCGGCCTTGGTTGCAATGAAGAGGTTGAAATCAACGCCCCTTACAAAAGCACAACGATTGTATTTGGTTTGATCGACCCAGATCCCAACAATGATGGCGTTTTTGATGCATTGGACACCCAATGGGTGCGCATTACCAGAACATTTCTGGGCGACGGAAACAACAACGACTATGCTGCTATTCGTGACAGCAGTGAATATAAAGAAAGTGATTTCGTAAGCAAAGTTGTTCAACAAATCGATGCCGATGGAGATGTTGTCGCCACCTTCGATTTGATCGCTAAAACAGTTGCTAATAAATCAGTGAACGGTATTTTTTACGGACCTGAGCAAACCCTGTATTACTTCATCCAGCCTGATGGCATCAAAACTCAGGACAAATACCGCATTGCACTTGACTTTGCACACAAAGAAGACATTTCAGCCACAACAGAAATTGTACGCAATGAAGAAATCAACTTTCTAACACCGCAAGTAGATGGAAGCATCACACTGGCGCAGAGTTCAGGCGGAAACATATCCTATCCGACCACCAGTTCAATAAAATGGAACGCCGCCGATAACGTGACCTCCTATAGTGCCACATTACGCTTCTATTACACTGAGTTTTTATATGAAACTACAGAGTGGACGGGCACACCAATCATTAGCGAACGTTACATCGATTTTCCGCTGGGATCGATAGATGCGGAAGGCACAGAAAGCAACATCACCTTGCGTTTTAATGCACGCTCATTTTTCACTTATCTACAGGGTAAAATCGAAGCAAACCCATTGATTAAACGCGTCATTGGTGAGCCAAACACTGCAGAAACACGACCATTCGATCTTTTATTGTCGATGGGTAGCAGTCAACTAAGCACCTACATTGAAGTGAATTCGCCCGTAAGTGGTGTAGTGCAAGAGCGCCCGGTACATACCAACATCAACAATGGATTGGGATTGTGGGCATCTCGTTCAACCAAACGATTGAATGATTTAAAATTGACTACGACTGGTGCTGGCGGTGCTCCCTTGATTGGAAATTTGGTTGCATTGGTGACAAGTGAGTACACGGTTGATCTCAATTTCTGCGATGAAAATTCCAGTGCGACGGAGTATACTTGTGATTGATTTTCTCTGAGGGTTTTTTCTGAATTATGAGGTTTTTGAGGGGGTAATCCTAGAGGGCACTCGTTTGTCGTATATTACTTTTTTTTCTTGGTAAGAATTTTTGTGAATTCGCGGCGCTCATTTTAAACCGCAGAGGCGCAGAGACGCAGAGAAAAGCGGAGTTAGACTAGATACATATAAAGTCGCAGAAATTTATTGGAATGTGTCGCGGCGATTATTTTAAACCGCAGAGGCGCAGAGACGCAGAGAAAAGCGGAGATAGACTAGATACATATAAAGTCG
>JBDKJN010000187.1:0-4137 GCA_039796595.1 Bacteroidota bacterium | reverse complement strand
GATCCTGAGATTGATGCAAACTTTGCTTCTCCATAGGAAGGCAAGGTACATCGAATCTGCTTTGGTTAGATACCACAAAAAAGGTATTTCGGCCTCCGAAAAAAAGGAATAAAAAAAGGCTATCGAAGGGAACCAATAGCCTTATAAAATCTTATATCCCATTTTCGGTTAAACGGTTTAGTTCCCATTTGAACAATTTGTATCAGATGTATGAATAATCTATGGGTGCTATTTGTCAGAAATGCAAATACCTCCTTGTCTTCCAAAGAGGTAACTGACTCAGCGGAACCAACGTTTGTTCATATCGCTAATCATCTGAAGACGTTCCGAAAAATTCCGGAAGATCCCTCACAACGATCGGGATGACAGGGTTTTCAGGGTTCAAAAGGCTTGGCCTTGAAGGAGCTCTACTCTGGATAATCATCATGGCCAAGCTCTTGATAAGAAGTTTCGATTGTCTTCCCGAACCTCGGCTCAGACGAGGTGAGGGATCTCTCTCATTGTTCCGAAATCTCTCAGTGAAAAGGTGTAAACCGTTTATCCGATCCCATTTTTTTACGCATCCTTCGCGATAATGCACGAACAGAAAACGAAAAATGGACTTCTTATTTTTTCAACGCATCACGAATCTCACGGAGCAAAAGAATGTCCTCAGATGGTGGCGCTGGAGCAGCTGGTGCCTCCTCTTTCTTTTGCATCACCTTCTCCATAGCTTGAACGATCAAGAAAAGAACAAAAGCGATCACCACAAAACTAATCACGGATGAGATGAACTTACCGAGCATTACACCATTCACCTGATATTCTTCGATCGTCGCTACTCCGGCCTTTTCCAAAGCTGGTGCAAGTAAAATCGGTGTAATAATATTATCAATTAAAGAAGTAACAATTGCCCCAAATGCCGAACCAATAATGACACCAATGGCAAGATCCAGGACGTTGCCTCGCATAAGGAAAGACTTAAATTTTGAAAACATTTGCGTAGAATTTTTAGGGTTAATTAAACGAAAGTAATCAATTTTAATTTAAATAAAAGATTACTCTCAAATTTGGTGAAGCCCAAAAAGTACTTATTCAAAATAGAAGCGATAGTCAGAGGGCAACTCTAATATCCTTTCAATCCATAAATATTCTTCCGGGCCAAACACGTGAATTAGATCTTTCTTCCATTGCGACCTTGTTTCGGTCACCTCTCTGCTCCCATCCGGCAGATATTGAATGGAAAAGCAAATATCATATCCTCCGCGATATTCAATATACCGGGTTAGTCTATTTTGGTCATCGTATGTCCAATGAGCGCTCAACATCATTCCAACTCCGCAATCCGTAAAATAGCGATGATATATGTACTGTTTCTCTAATGGTTGATTTAGGGCATTGCAAATTGTTCGAATAGTATATTGAATGGTATCGTTTTCTTTTGATACGTAATTCCTAGCAGGCCTTTCGATAAAGACATCTGCTGTATCACCTCGTTGATCAATGGTTTCCGAGAATTCACCATAATAATCCGATTTCATGCCGACCAATTGGCCATTCTTAAATTGAATTTCGCAGGAATCTTGCCCCAAAATTTCTATACTATTCCGGATGGTTAGTACAACTTTAAACCAACCCTCGTGTCCTGGAATGTACTTGAATTCTGCAATGTCATTGTACCACTTTCCTTGAAATAAACTCTTACGTTCAATTTTTTTAATCCGATTACCGCGAGTATAGAATATCTTTTGATTCACTACACTCTTGCCATACTTTTTGTAGTACCTTTTTAAACGGTATTTACGATCGTATTCAAGGGACATAGAATCACCCTGTACTTCGGCCACCCTTATATGGCGCACACCCCATTGCCGCAATGAATCTATTGGTGGTAATCCGTAGATTTCTAAATCCAAGAGCCCGAAATAATCTGTACCATCCTTCCATTGACTCATACCCTCGTATTGAATCAAAAATCCAAGCATCAGGGTAAATATCCAACGGTATAAAATCATGAATTATCCCAAGAATGGATAACGGTAATCTACAGGTGGTACAAACGTTTCCTTGATCGTGCGTGGCGAAACCCAGCGCAACAAGTTCAAATAAGAACCGGCCTTATCGTTCGTACCGCTTCCACGTGCACCTCCGAAAGGTTGTTGTCCAACCACAGCGCCAGTCGGTTTATCGTTGATGTAAAAGTTGCCTGCAGCATTTTCCAAAACACGTGTGGCCTGATCAATCGCATAACGATCACGCGATAGAATGGCACCTGTTAACGCGTATTCACTGGTCTCATTTACGAGGTGCAACATATCCGCCCAATTATCATCTTCGTAAACAAAAATGGTAATGACTGGTCCAAAAATCTCCTCACACATCGTACGGAATTTTGGATTGGTGGTCACCACCACTGTAGGTTCAATGAAGTAACCCACACTGTCATCATATCCGCCACCGGCAATGATTTCAGCATCCTTCTGGGTCTTTATGTAGTCGATAAATCCTTTAATTTTATCAAACGCTCTACGATCAATCACCGCATTGATGAAATTGCCAAAATCCTCTGGGCTGCCCATCTTGAATGACTTGACATCCGCAATAACGCGATCTTTCACTGCTGGCCACATCGAAGAAGGAATATAAGCACGACTCGCGGCGCTACATTTTTGCCCTTGGAATTCAAAGGCACCTCTGCTAATCGCAGTGGCTACTTCGTCAGGATGTGCGCTAGGATGCGCTACTACGAAGTCCTTACCGCCTGTCTCCCCTACTATTCGAGGATAGGTTTTATAACGATCGATATTGGTACCGATTTCCTTCCACAAATGTTTGAAAACACCAGTGCTTCCAGTAAAATGCAAACCAGAAAAATCAGGATGTTTGAAGATAATGTCACCAGCAACAGGACCATCAACTGTAACCATATTGATTACGCCATCAGGCAAACCAGCAGCCTGGAATAATTCCATGATCACTTGTGCGCTGTATACTTGACTATCCGCAGGTTTCCAAACCACCACATTTCCCATCATAGCTGCAGCCGCAGGAAGATTCGCTGAAATGGCTGTGAAGTTGAATGGCGTAAGTGCAAATACAAAACCTTCCAAAGGGCGGTATTCCAAACGATTCCAGATCCCCGGTTGTGAACCTGGTTGATCACCATATATCTGTTGCATAAAAGCAACGTTGAATC
Source organism: Bacteroidota bacterium (assembly GCA_039796595.1). Classification (GTDB taxonomy): domain Bacteria; phylum Bacteroidota; class Bacteroidia; order Flavobacteriales_D; family Sanyastnellaceae; genus CANHSF01. Next base: position 962 of record JBDKJN010000187.1, on the reverse strand, counting down.
GCAAAAAGTCGATGAGTTCACAGGCTGCATCTATTTCTGCCTGAAAAGCATTTTTACTTTGAGCCAACATCGTAGCTGCATTCATCTTCATCCTGAAAGGACCTGCCAACAAATCAGCTGCCTTTAAAAAAATAGCTGCGCGCTGTTCCCATGCCAAAGCCGCCCATTTTTGACGAGCTTGCAAAGCCGCTTCAATCGCTTGTTGTACATGACTCGCATCACCATAACTATAATGACCTAACACTTTTCCATGCTCATGCGGTGGCGACATCTTGCGTTTGTCGCTGGTACGAATTTGCTCGGCACCGATATACATCGGCACATCAATCGGACTTTGATTGTACATCGCACGATAAGCATTCAACATATCGTCGCGGTCTTTGGTCCCAGGACCATAACTTCTAACAGGCTCGTTGATCACTTGTGGAACTTGGAAAACTCCTTTAGGCATAATCTGATGTATTTGGATGAATTGTTGGCAAATGTAATTCGAGTCTGATGAATAGGATGTGCTTTTTATCACACAAAAGATATGAATACACCAAATGTCAGGACTTCCAACCCGTACTCGTTTTCAATGCCATTTGCCTATTTGAACTATGGCCAATTCGAATCGCTAATTCACGATGTTTTATACTTTTTGTTAAGCTGGGCATTGAACAAAAAGATCAAACTTGTTCCAATTACAGTAGGCCCAAGCCACAAAACAATTGGATAAGGACATTGAACAACATTGACTAAAAATGCCGTTACACATGCTATGTACGAACCCATCATTCGTCCGGAATGTTCAAACAGCCAATACAGTCCACCTCTTTTCACAGCCCGATCAGGCATATAGTAATACACCAGATCGCGCACAGTTCCCATTACTTGAAAGACACCAAACACGAGACAAATGGGACCAACTGCAGACCAAAATTTGAACGCAATGGTGAGTAGGACCGCTGATGTGAGTACAC
>JBDKJN010000186.1:0-3441 GCA_039796595.1 Bacteroidota bacterium | reverse complement strand
GTCAAGTAAACAAGGCGACAGTCATGTATGGAAATGCAAGTGCAGCAAGTCCCGCAAGAAGGGCCGAGGATGGCAGAACTTCATCGACCATATTGAAAGAGATGATCATGACATTATCGAGCATGCCAAAACTTCCGGTAGCAGTTGGTCGTCTTTTTTCGTTCAAAAGTTTAATTGGGCCCAGTGAGCTGTTGAAGACCTTCTGCCGCTCAACTTTTGTGAGAAAAACCTTGTCTTCCGCCTGCATCTGTTGGTTCCCAACCCATTTTACAAGTGTCCGCTGCTGATTGGGGATTTCTCTCTGCCTTACCTTAATCCAATGGAAAGGAAACGCTGCAAAGAGATCCTGTCCTTCGATTTCCAATTCGGGATTGTTCTCGTGCTTAAGATGCCGTCATTGGATTGGATTTGGATTCGACTAGTGCGTTGGTGTTCCAACGGGCGGTGCTGTTATCCTCCAGCACAGGTCCTGAGATATACAATCCCAGGTATGCCCTGCTTCAATATCAGAGCGCTCCATATTTCACCCTTGGTCATTAGATGAATTCTGCATCGGCCCTCTAGTAGGACCTAAGGGAGCCTTGAGAAAGTAGGATAGGGAGCCTTTGAAGGCGCCACCCAAACCCGGAACAGGGAATCGAACCCATGTATCCTACCAACCAAAGCACCCCTGCCGGTAAACCGGCTTCATACAATACTTGTTATATGTAGCACCCGTGTTTTTTTGCTTTTGAGAGAAATTTCCGTATGAATCCGCTATCGGTGTTGTAAAGTGCTTGATTGAAATTTGATATATCCCGTTCTTCATATTGGTGTCGGTATGTTGCCAATTTCTCCGCATGGCTGAGCATTTGATCAGCTGGTGCTCTATTGTTTCAGGTTCCTTTCCACAGTGCCTGCACGTATCATCTGATTCTATGTTAACATGCTTGAGGTGCGATCTTGTACAAGTATGTCCTGAGCGTACCCTGTTCAGTAGGGCATGATCATTGTTAATTTTGATGGTAATAATACCGTTACAATTTCGGATTTGAAGTGACCCAATGATCAGTGGTGCTCTATCTAGGTTTTTTATATTACTGCTACGTTTTACATTCTTCGCTAAGTATTTGTATAGTCTGTTCTGTAGGATTTTTCTTAGTGACAGTTTGTAGGTCGATATTGGTGGATCGTGGTCAATTTCCTCCCCTTCGAGCGCAGCAGCCTTGGCTAGTTCATCAATGATGTCGCTTTCCGGGATTTGATCCGTGTGGCTCGGTATGAAATGAAGATCAACATCTCCTAATTTTTCTGCAACATCAGCTACGACCGCATTTGTATATATATATTTGTACGGTAAGCATGCTAATTGTTGTAGGCATGACAATGAGTCAGTAAATAGGTGGATTTTTCTCTCGGTCGGCTTCACTGACAGTGTCGCTTCCAGTCCGGCTTGTATCGCAATGATTTCAGTCTCATAACTGGAGACAGCATTTGGAATCATTAGTTTAATTACAATGGGTGAAGGCTGTTCGCCACTTTCTGATTCCTGGTTAGAGACCTGCACCAAAGCTGCTGCGCCACATTCCAGGCCAATTTCAGGCACAATCACGTCCCTATTGAGGCTTCCATCCGTCCAGATTGTGATATCCTGTACTTGTGGTATCAGTTTACCTTGTTTGTGTAATTCTAGGGCAGATAGCTTTGTTCCGAGATGGAAGTTACATTGACTTAGTTTCTCCAAAATGTTGGGTTTGATGATTTGTTGTGGGTGTATTGCAATATTGATCCCTTCTGCAATTCTTGACTTCAAAATTTTTTGAACGCTGCTGAATGGAGTCCATTCCGGTGCCGAACCGTTCCATTGATCATAGTCTTCAGCTAAAATAGTACCTTGAGCTTTTGCTTTTAATATTGCGATAGCAGTGTCTGCCAGTATTTTATCTTGGAATAACGGGAATCTGGAGATTGCGTGCAGTACTGGGATCGGGGTAGTAACCATGCAGCCCGTGTAAGTTCTCATATACTCATTGTATGCTAGTTCGAGGGGGCGGATTGTTTGCTTAATGGCAAACTCGGCTGCCAGCCACGGTGTGTAGTAATTCAATTTGCCACCTATGAATGCTTGGCACTCTTGTTTGAATTGTTTTTCTGGTATCTTATATTTTCGAAGTGCTTTTATTGCTAGACAGCGTTGCTTAATATGACTGGCTACACTGTCAGTTCCGATTAGAAAGGTTGATCTGTTTTCAGCTCTGTTGGATATTATTTCTGCTCCCAGGTATTTAATTTTTTGGGTGGTTTTTATAACTGTCTCTCCGTACCGAATCTGATCATTGGGTCTGCTTTCGTTGAAAATTACGTGCGTTTTCTCCGTATTTATTTTAACCTTGTTCTTGGTGCACCAAGTTATCAAACGTTTCAGTTGTTGCCGTGGACCCATTTCGACATCGCCCCTGTTTGGTGCAATTGCCCATCCGATGGTGTCATCAACGTATGTATTGGCACTGTATGAGTCGAATCTAAATAGGATGTCGTACATAAAAAGTAGCCATAAAGAACACTCAAACTGGATCCTTGCGGGATGCCGTTTGTTTGCTCTCTTAGGCTCGGTTTCTGCATCTGATATTGCACAGTGAATCTCCTATTCGTCAGCCATTCGTGTACAAAATTTGTCAAAAATGCAGGGATGTTTAGTTCGATCATTTTTGCTATGATTATATGTTTCGGGACTCTATCATACGCTTTAACGAAATCATATAATATTACTCCAAATTGTAGATCATTGCCGGCACTGACCGCTGCGTAATGCATCAGCCTTAGTAGCGCTTGTGTTGTTGAATGTCCTGGCCTGCAGCCGAACTGATTCGGCGGTAATTTCGGCTCGACGATTTTTCTGAGTCTCATCTGTACCTTGTACTCGACTATTTTAGATACGCTAGGCAGAATGCTAATCGGCCTGAATTCTCCTGGTTTCTGTTTGGGTATCGGAATGATTTTGGCAGTTTTTAGTGCCGTTGGGTAGGTTCCTTTATACTCCAATTGATTATTTATAGCCTGTAGAAACATTTTCCGAAAATCTTTATTCTCGCAGGCAAGCTTAATTATTCTGTTTGAACCCCATCGGGGCCTTTCGCAGAACGAATATTTGCCCGCTTGACCGCTTCCTCGAGTTCTCTAGTTGTGAATGGTTGTATGTCCTCAATCTGCATTTTGTTCCTAACACTTTTCATATTTTCTGTGAGCAATCTCATCTCATGTTTTGTCGGTCTGGCGTCTTTTTGGTCGAAAATTTCGACAAAACTTTGGGCAATATTTTCCACCTTATTTTCTTCGGTTGTGCAGTTGTCAAACCTATGTTTTGGCAGTTTTTTATTGAGTTGAGGCTCGATTTGTTTGAGGATCTTGAAGAAGTTAGATCCAGTAGGATCCTGACATAGTTTGCCAATCACCTGAATTCGG
>JBDKJN010000185.1:0-3698 GCA_039796595.1 Bacteroidota bacterium | reverse complement strand
GAAGAAGAATATGACAACATTCAGAAAGCCTTTCAAAGCGCCATGAGCGGTCCAGCCAGTAGTTACGAATTAACCTTTAAAAAGAAGAACGGTCTTCGTTTCCCTGTTTCGATTGCTCCTGTGCGAATAGTTGATGAAGACAACAAAATGGTTCGTGCCTTTGCGATCATCAAAGACATATCTGAACGCAAAGAACATGAGCAGCGCGCGACCTACAAAGCGGCTATGTTAGAATCTGTTGCGATGATTGGAAGCTTACTTTTAAGTGTTGACGACTGGGACAATACATTGGTCAAAGCTTTTGCGATTATCGGTAACACCATGAAGGTAGATGCTATTTTCTACTTTTCCATAAAAGAGAATGCAGCATTGCAACGTCGTTTCGTTGATCACGAAGTGACCTGGATGCCAGCTCCACAATCTTCTCTGATCCGCCATCCAGATTTCCAAAATATCCCATGGGAATTCTATGGCGATTTTATTGATCATATTGCTGAAAACCACCAATACGAAGAGCATGTGACAAACATACCTGAAGGTCCATTTAAAGACCATCTGGTTGAATTGAGTGTCAAGTCTGTTTTAATACTTCCTATTTTCAAAGATCACAAATTCATAGGCTTCATTGGTTTTGATGAATGCAAAAATGAACGCAGGTGGACGCATGCTGAATTGAGCATCTTGAGGATTATCATCAACAATATGGTTACAGCATTGACCAGAGAAGAAGATGAGAAACGCATACAAATGAACAATGAACGTTACGAATACGTTTTGCGAGCCACCTTTGATGTTATCTGGGACTTTGATATCGAACGGGAATTGCTTTATTGGGGTAACAATTATGAGTTACAACTTGGACATGATCCCTCGGACCACAAAGCCAATTTGCTCAACTGGGAGCAGAACATTACGCCAGAGGATCGCGATCGAGTTTCCAAATCCTTTCATGACGCCATTGCCGGAAATGGGTATTCATGGGAAGAAAAATACCGTTTTATCAAAAAGGATGGATCAGTTTGTTTTATTCGCGATAGAGGTTATATCCTGCGTCACCCTGACGGTCAAGCATATCGCATGATTGGGGCGATGTCCGATATATCCGACGTAGTTATGGCGCAGCAAAATTTGCAACAAAGTGAAAGTGAGTTGAAAAAAGCCCAAGAGCTCGCACGATTGGGCAACTGGTCATACCAGCTTGATAATGGTGACTTAAATTGGTCGGACGAAATGTATCGCATTTTTGAAATTGACAAATCTGATAACGTCAATTTGTTTGAAGCATACATCAGTCGCATGCACCCTGAGGACGTAAAAGAGTTGATGAGTTATGTCGAATCAGGACAAGATTATGAATTTGATCATCGCATTATTCTTTCAAACCACCGCATCAAACATATTCTATGTTTAGGGTACTTCACACGCAACGATGAAGGAAAAAACATAGTGCTTAATGGTACAGCCCAGGATATTACAGATCGTAGAATTGCAGAAGAAGCGATACGAAAACTCAACAATGAATTGGAGCAAAAAGTCATTGAACGTACTGCTGAATTAGAGAATAGTCGAGCCAAACTGTTGCATGCTCAAAACGTAGCGGGAATGGGGTATTGGGAATTTGATATGGCCACAAAACACGTGGAATGGTCGGATAGTTTGTACACCGTTTTTGGCTTTGAGCTTGACAAACCGCTTCCCAATGTGCAGGAAATAAGATCCATGTTCAGGCGTAAAGCGCTTTTTGCTGCTAACAAAATTGTGACACATGCCGTGGAGAATAAACAATCCTTTGAGTTTGATATGGACTTCACCAATCGTCAAAACAAACATTGTCATGTTGTAGTTTCAGGCCAGCCCAACTTCAATTCAAAAAATCAACTCATTAGCTTATCTGGCGTACTTCTTAATATCACGGATCGCAAAAACATTGAGTTGCGCATTGAAGAACAACGCAACACCTTCTTGACTGTTCTTGAACAAAGTTTATCAGGCTATTTTGATTGGTATTTCCTCAAAGATTATGAATACATGAGTCCCACATTAAAGGGATTGTTCGGATACACAGAACACGAGATGGAAAACTCCCCATCCGCCTGGCGAAAACTCATTTTCGAAGAAGACCTGCCCGCCAAAATGGATCAACTTCAGTTGCATATTGATAGCCATGGCGCTCATCCTTATGAGGTAGAATCTCGTTTCCGCCATAAAAATGGTTCAACTGTTTGGATACTTTGCAAAGGCACCGTCATAGAATGGGGGCCCAAAGGAGAAGCCATTCGAATGGTAGGCTGCCATATTAATATTACCCGACAAAAAGAAATTGAAACCTCATTGAAAAAAAATCGACAGGCCTTGGAGAGTTTCAGTTATAGCGTTTCTCACGACTTGCGTGCTCCATTGCGCGGTATTGACGGTTGGAGTCATGCTTTATTAGAAGATTATGGCCATCAATTGGATGATACAGCCCAAATTTACCTCAGCCGTGTTCGTTCAGAATCTCAACGGATGGGCAAATTATTGGATGAAATGCTCAAACTGTCCCGTATTGGTCATAACGAATTGGTATGGTCGCCGGTACAAATGTCGGATTTAGTTAACAAGGTAATTCATCAGCAAAAGATGTTGAATCCAGAGATTCATTTCGACCTAAATATTGAAGAAGAATTAACCTCTTGGGGCGATTCTGATTTATTGGCAATCATGTTGACCAATCTCATCACCAATGCCATCAAATTCAGTCGAGAAAAAAACAACGTTTATATCGAATTCGGAATTGTGAACAAAGACCATCACAATGCCTACTACTTAAAAGACAGAGGCATTGGCTTTGACATGGGCTCGGCAAACAAGCTGTTTGGTGTTTTTCAACGCTTGCATTCTGAACCTAAATATCCGGGTAGTGGTATAGGACTGGCGATCGTGCAACGCATTGTGCATTTACACCAAGGCATTGTATGGGCGGAATCAGAAATTAATGAAGGAACAAGTTTTTACTTTACAATAAACAAGTAGCATGATAACTAAATCTATTCTCTTGGTAGAAGACAACGACAGCGATATTGAATTGACTCGTCGCGCCTATTCTCGTGCCAAGTTGCCCAATCCATTGGTCATAGTAAAATGTGGACAAGAGGCCTTAGACTATTTGTTCTGTGAAGGTGATCATCTTGAACGTAATCCATTGGATCTACCAGCCCTTGTTCTCTTGGATATAAAATTGCCCAAAAAAGATGGTGTTGATGTCCTAAAAAGTATCCGCCAACACCCGATGACCAAACGTCTCCTGGTGGTAATGCTTACTTCATCGATTGAAGAAAAAGACATTGCAGATTGTTATGACGCCGGTGCCAATAGTTATATCCGCAAGCCCGTCGATTTTGTTGAGTTTTCTGAAGTCCTCAACGCCATCGGATTGTATTGGCTTGTGATGAATGAAATTCCACCGATGATTAAACCTTCAAATCTTGAACCATGAAACCAAAACTATATGTTCTGATCATTGAAGATCACGAAAGTGATGCAGCCTTGGCGTTACGCGCCATAGAGCAAGGTGGGTTCCATACCATCGCACGCCAAGTGACAACACTTGCAGAAATGCAGGCAGCAATGCAAGAACAAACTTTTGACATCATTCTTGCCGACTACAATGTTCCTGGTTTCGGAGCACGCGAAGCATTGGCTGAATACCACGCCACTGG
>JBDKJN010000184.1:0-6456 GCA_039796595.1 Bacteroidota bacterium | reverse complement strand
AAACAGTTGCCACTGCAATAACTGATGAGCCCATTGTTTATCCGCAGGAAAAACATTTTAAGAATGTGAAGCAACTCACTTATGGAGGTAACAATGCCGAGGCATATTGGAATTTTGCCGGTGATAAATTGGTATTTCAATCGGACAATAAAAATTGGGGATTGGGTTGTGATCAGATTTTTATCCTTGATCTGAACAAACAACAAGACAGTACAAAAAAGACTTTACTATCTACAGGAAAGGGAAGAACGACCTGCAGTTTTTTTATGCCCGGAGATCGCACAATTCTTTATGCGAGCACTCATCTGGCTATGGATACGTGCCCTGCCGTTCCTGTCCGTGAGGGAGGTCGATATGTTTGGCCAATCTATCCGGAGTACGACATTTTCGAAGCGGATTTGCAAGGCCGTGTAGTAAAGCAAATGACCAAGGAAAAGGGCTATGATGCAGAAGCTACTGTCAGTCCAAAGGGGGATCGCATTGTTTTTACAAGCATGCGAAATGGGGATCTCGATTTGTACACTATGAACATTGACGGCACTGATGTCAAACAAATCACCAATACCTTAGGCTATGATGGTGGCGCTGCCTTCAGTGCGGACGGTAAACAAATAGTGTGGCGGGCATCACGACCTCGAACTCCGGAAGAAATCAAAAAGTATCGTGAGCTGTTGGCTGCGGATTTGGTGGAGCCTACCAATCTCGAAATTTTTGTAGCCAACGCCGATGGAAGTAATGTGCGTCAAGTGACCAATCTGGGTAAGGCGAATTGGTCCCCATATTTTCACCCCGATGGAAAACGTATTTTGTTTTGTAGCAATCATAAGAGCGCGATTGGTTTTCCATTCAATATCTTTATGATCAACGTAGATGGGACTGGCCTGGAGCAAGTGACCTACGACACACAATTCGATAGTTTCATCATGTTCAGCCCAGATGGCAAAAGAGTAGCTTGGTGTAGCAACAGGCACAACGGACGTACCCGCGACACCAATGTGTTTATCGCTGATTGGGTAGATTAATTATCTTTGATTGATGCAAAAAGTATTTATTGGATTCACAGGCCTGTTTTTCATTGGGCTCGTCTTTATGATGATGCATTGGCCTGGAGCGAGTTTGCTAAAGATGTTATCGTGTTCTAGCTTGGCCTGTCTGGTTTTCATTATGGCCGGTGAGAAAGGGAACAATAAAATCGAGCGAATCATACATATGCTTAGTGCGATCATTTTCGCTTCAGGATTGTTTAAGTTGATGTATTGGCCCGGCTTATTGCCCGAGTACAAAGGCATGACAATAATCGGACTATTACTGCTCTTAGTTATTGGTGTTCTTTGGTTTAAACCCAATGAACAATTGCAAAGTAAAACGATGTTTAAAAGAGCGCTTTTGGTTTTATATGCAATTTTCGCTGTAATATTTATGATTCCGAGAAGCGAGATATACAAATACCATCGTATTGCCAGTGTTGTTCGTCCGTTGCAAAAGCACGAACTTTTTTATGAGTATCTGCAATTGGCGGGAATTTATCAGAGTGAAGAGAAAAAGACGGAAGCAATGGATGCATTGAAAATTGCCAAATCAAATATGCCTTCAGATTCAATTGATTTTTTTATTGGGAACGATGGAAGACAGCTCGAAACTAAAGTATTCAGAGAAAGAGTGGAGCTTTTAGAAACTCGGATAAATGCCTTGCCATAAACCGGACGTGTGAAAAATTTAAGACGATAACTTAGAACTATTTGGACGATAGATAATGTAGGACCTAATAACCTCCTAAATTTTAAAAAATCAGACACATACTATTATGGCTTACAACGAAATTAGAGTCCAGCAAATCGCTTCTGTCTTGCGTCAATTGAATGTTGACTTTTATGAAAAGAAAATGTTCGCTGGTGTTTGTTTTTTTGTGGATGACAAAATGTTGTGTGGATCACACACGGACAAAGTTTCAGGCGAAGACTTGCTCATGTGTCGCATCGGAGAGGAAAGCTATGATGCGGCTATCCTAAAAAGAGGATGTCAACCTATGAATTTCACAGGAAAACCAATGAAAGGTTACGTCTTTGTCACATCAGAAGGATATACCAATCCAAAGGACTTGTTGTATTGGATTAATTTGTGTTTGGCCTATAATCCGTTGGCGAAGAAAGCCAAGAAGAAGTAAAAACAGCTGACCGCATTTGGGTTATTTGCCTGTCATCTTACGGTTAAAATCGTCGCTTTGGTTTTTAGGAATACTCAATGAATTCCAATTGTCTTGAGCGATCATTTTTGATAAGAATACAATCTGTCCAATGTGATAACTGTAATGAGCTAACTGTCGTTGTATGGCTTGAACAACTGTATGTGCTTCGTTACGGATATAGACTGTTTTATGCAAATCAGCAGGCTCCAAAGTGTCGATGACTTTCAAAAAAACATTCCAGCCATTGTTCCAGGCTTCCATTACCTCTGCACGTGTGGATAAAATAGTTTCAAACTCACGGTCACGATTGCGCCAAGATTTTTCACCGTCTTCTTCATAAAAATTGGTGAAGCGTGAAATCATATTACCAGAAACATGTTGTACTATAATCGCTATGCTGTTGCTCTCATTGTTGAACACCCAGAACAAGCGCTTTTCTTCCACCTGGGCCATTGCTTTTTCACCAAGTGCTTTGTATTGCGCAAAGATTTGCTGAATGTTTTCTATGTAATGTTTTTCCATCTGTCGGAGTTTTATAGTTGTGGATGTGGTATGGCGCACCAACTGGTTACGTCATTGAAAAAATGATTGCTATTGCCTTCGCCTTGCCAAAAATGGGGGCCGAATTTTGTATGCTTTTCTGATCCTTCGGGATAAAAATCTTTTAGAAATCGAAGCACTATAACTTCGCGAATCTCAAATTCGCCAGTTTTTCCGGGCAAAAAAACTTTGTTTCCGGGAATAAATGCAAGAACGCGTTGTTCGTGTTCGGGCAATGTATTTTGAATGGAGTGCCACATGATTTGCAGCTGCAAAATAGTAGCGCGAATAATGGGTTTTGGGCCGTGATAAAAGAGTTATTAACGAACGATTAGTTCATCACCAAACAACCAACTCGGCTCACCGGCTGCATCATGCCATGATGGGCAGGCGCCAATACCGATGACCTTCATTTTGACATAACGTGCCTGTTGTGGCTTGAACCAAATAGGATAGAGCAGGGGCATTTCTCTTTTGTCATCGGCTGAAATGGCAGCTTCGAATTTCCCCAGTTCAAACCAAGTTTGTCCATCTGTACTTCCGTAATACACCACTGATTCAGGTCGGAGTATCCAGGCATTCGCATAATGATACCAATGGCTATTACAGAATTGAATGGTCTCTATTTTTTCTAAATCAACGGTGATTTCTAATTCCTTTTGGACAACGCCTTGCCAGAATCCATCGCGAAATCCACTGCTGTAACAAAGTCCGTCGCTAAAGGTCTGATCTCCTCCTCCCGGATAATAAGTGTTCGTCACAAAATTGCGGGTGGTTTTCTTGCCATATCCCAGGTGTTGTTCAATTCGAATTTTTAGAGACTGATCAAAATAAGCGCGATTTTGGTAAAATGGTATCAAGTCCAATTGTGCGCTATTGCCTGGTTGAATAGGTTTGTAGTAATCCTCGATTTGAGGTACCGGAATGTCATAGGGTGTCACGTCTATGCGGTTTTTTTCTAAAGTGAATGCAGAACCAATTCCTTGATATTCTGAAAAGAAAATTCGTCCATTGGTAACATTGGAGACCGCAACGATTTGCATCTTGCCATCCGTTGTGCGTTCTATTTTGACATCTATTGGTTTTTTAGGCAATCCAAACGCAACACCCATCTGTGTGAGTCTTGGATAATGGAACTCCACTCGTTTATTGAAGGCTGCATAATCCCGAACACCGGGATAGGTCCAAAGCACTTCGCTCATTGCCAATAATCGTGGAAATACCTTGCTGTCTACCAATTCTTGGGGAGCGTGTTCCGTCCACATGTTGCACTCTCCCCCGCGGATGAACTGTGCTTCGGCTTTTGTCAATGAAGAAGGCACAGGATCAAATTGATATACTTTCTCCAAGTCAATCGACTGCAATCCATAATCGAAATAGCAATGCGAGGTCGGAGACATGATCGCCACATGTTGGGATTTTGCAGCGGCGATGCCACCCTCTGGACCTCTCCAACTCTGTATTGCCGCGTTTGCAGGAATGCCTCCTTCCAAAATTTCATCCCAACCAATAATTTGTTTGTTTTTTGTGCTTAAGAACGCAGCCATTTCTTCAATCAACCAAGTCTGTAATTCTGCTTCATCTTTCAAATGATGGTCCTGAATTCTTTTTTGACACCGTTCACATTCTTCCCATCGGGTCTTAGGTGCTTCATCACCACCGATATGGATATAAGGTCCAGGAAACAAAGCACAAACTTCTGTTAAGACGTCTTTTAAAAAGGTAATGGTTTGATCGTTTCCCGCACAATAAATGTCTTTGAAGACACCCCATTCATTTTCGACTTCGATCTTTGAATGCGTGCAGCCAAGATGCGGATAGCTTGCCAATGCAGCAACACTATGACCGGGTAGTTCTATTTCTGGAATAATTGTGACATGGCGGTCTTGAGCATACTTCACGATGTCCTTGATTTGCTCTTGTGTGTAAAATCCGCCATAGGTTGAGCTATCCGCTTCTGTTCGATAAGCCCCAACTTCTGTGAGCTTCGGATATTTTTTAATCTCAATGCGCCAGCCTTGATCTTCGGTCAAATGCCAATGCAGGACATTCATTTTGTAATAGGCAAGCAGATCGATGTATTTTTTGATGAAATCAACGGTCATAAAATGTCGACAACAATCCAGCAATAAGCCACGGTGTGCAAAAGCAGGCCTATCCTGGATCATCATACACGGCCATGAAATTGGCAAAAGTTCATCTCGGACTCTAGCTGATGGCGTCATCTGTTTTAATGTTTGAACGGCGTGAGCCACTCCGGCCGTGGTTTGACCTTTGATCACAACTGCGTTAGGTGAGATGTTCAAACGATAGTTTTCACGTTCTTCAACCGCGATACTTCCTTTTAAACTTCCCGGCAAATCGTTGACAATGGTTGGTAGTCGTAATCCTGGATCAGGGGTGAAGGTGGATAGAAGAATGACATTGTCACCGACATTATCAACCAATAGTTCGGTTTGAAGTTTTAGGCCACAGTTGATTTCCAGAAACGACTGCAATTGACGCGCTTCGAAAGTGCAAACCGCATCATGCAGTATTCGCGTGGCTGAATTGATTTTGAAATCACCTTTGGTTGGAACCATTGACACCGGTCTGGGTATCAATTGGACATCGGATTGAGCTGGTGCGAGAATTGAAAGTGCAACCAACAACAATAGTGTAATGGTATGTTTCATGTATCAGGGCCGTCATTTGGCCAATTTATCCAAAGGATTATCGGATTGTAAAGGCAAGAAGTTATTGTAAGCGCCAAGGAATTTGTATTCTCCAAAAGGCAAATGAATCTCGTACACAGAGCAAACGAAATAGTTTTTGCGCACCAAAAATTTATCGATTGCAGTTTCGGTGAAGTCACTTGTTGTATCGGACAAAAATTGTGCAGCGGCATTGTCTGGGTCATCGGCAAACTGACTTTTCAACTGATTCTTGACTTCGTTCTTGAAATCTTCTTCATTGGGGTTGGTGAAAAAAGCAACTACCAAAAGCGCCAAAACGACAACAATGCATATGCGAATGATCAATCGAAAAATACCTGACATAAACTATCTTTTATAAGTAACGAGTGCCTCGCGGAATCATTGCCTTCGAGTTATTCAAATATACTAAAATTGCCTGCCAAATTGTAAGAAATAGGGCATATAAAAGTACAATATGCAGGCTTTTTATTGTCTATTGTTGCATCTGAATTGCAGCCAATGCGGCCAATGCAGCGGTTTCGGTGCGCAGACGTGCCTCTCCCAATGATATTCCAATCATCCCTTTTTCCGTAGCTATTTCGATTTCTCGGAGTGTAAAATCACCTTCAGGACCAATCCAAATGGTAACATCATTGGATTGATTATGAACCGCAATGGGTTGACGAGGAAAATCGTCACGACAATGGGCCAATAAATGAACTCCACCGGATAGTTGCGCTATCAATTGTTCCATTTTAACTACATCATGCAATCCAGGCAAATGGAGGCGCTGACTTTGTTTGATTGCAGCTATGGCCACACGATGTAAGCGGTCCATCCGCACGATAGGCCGCTCACTATTGGAACATTGTACGAAATGAATTGATGCGATACCTAGTTCAACTGCTTTTTCCACCAACCATTCCATGCGCTCATGTTGTTTGGTCGGCGCCATTACAAGACGAAGGCGTTCGCCACTATCCGACATGTGCTCACGTTGGATGACTTGAACACCGGCCACATGTTTTTTCCATATCAATTCACCCGTGACGCGTG
>JBDKJN010000183.1:0-6749 GCA_039796595.1 Bacteroidota bacterium | reverse complement strand
CTAACGCCGGTTTGGATCAATTCTTATGTACCCCGGACAATCAAGTGATCATGACGGCGACAGCACCTTCGGCTCCGAGTTACGGTTTTTGGGAAGTCATTTCTTTAGGCGGTTTGTTATTGGACACCACCAATGCTAACGCGAGTCTGACTTTCTTAGCAGTTGGTGAGCACGTGTTGCAATGGCATGTTTACAACGGTCCATGTGACCCAGAAAGTGTTGACCCAATCACCATTATGGTCAATGATAGCACGGCTGCACCTGCAGCAGCCGGTCCTGATCAAATGCTCTGCGCTCCTGATAACATAGTGACTATGGCAGCGAATAGTGCCACAGCGCCTGGTTTCGGATATTGGACACTGGGATCACATCCGGGTAGTCCAACAATTGTGTCGATCAATGATCCACTATCAGAGATATTCGGTTTGGAAATCGGCGTAACGGAGTTGATTTGGAATCTTGATAATGGCGCCTGTGGTATTACCCAAGACACGATGCTCGTTCAGGTGAATGACCCTCTTTCTCCAACGGCGACGACGGACGAGGATCAGTTCCTTTGCGATGTACCTGTTAATGGTTGTATTGATCTTATAGGAACACAACCGACATATCCTGCATTTGGTTGGTGGGACCAAATCGCTGGGGATAATGTTGCTGTAATTGGCGACTCTACTCTTTTCGGAACTACAGCCTGTGGCCTGGCATTGAATGAGTCTGCTTTTGTATGGCACATCAACAATGGCGTTTGTAATCAACTTTCTACAGACACGATTTGGATTTATATATATGATAGTGAGATATCTTCTGCCTTTGCGGGTGCAGATACTGCTTTCTGTGGTGAACAATCAATATTCCAAACGGCAGGAAGTCAATTGACAGGAACTGTTGCTGGCATGGCTTCAGGTTTGTGGACTCCGATTGGTGATGCACCACCAATAGATAGCCAGGATGATATGCCCGATGCAATTATTCTCAACTTACCTGTGGGTGTTCATTGTTATACATGGACAGTAGATAATGGTGCTTGTGGCATAACCAGTGATGATATGTGTATCAGCATTTTCGATGATCAACAATTGTTGGCGGATGCAGGCCCAGATTTGGATTTCTGCTCAAGCGAATTTGTTGAGTTTAATCTTAATGGCAATATTCCAACATCACCTGCAACGGCAGTTTGGACAGTGATTGAAGGTCCAGCGGTACTTCAGAATGCAAGTCAGCATGATGCAACTTTATTGACACTTGGCGCAATTCAAACAGAATTGGTAGATGTGATCAGTGTGTTGCAATACACTATTGATAACGGAGTGTGCGGAGTTAGCTCCGACACCGTGATGATGGTTTTGAAAGATTGTGAAACCATCAAAGTGCCAGATGCTTTCTCTCCCAATGACGATGGTACCAACGATTATTTGGTTATTCCAAACATTGAGTACTACCCACAAAGTAGTTTAAAAATCTTTAACCGCTGGGGGAACTTGGTGTACGAAGCGGCGCCGTATAAAAATGAATGGCAGGGTGAATGTAACCAGTCAGCCAGCCTTGGCGAGGAATTGCCTACTTCTACCTATTACTATATTCTCGATTTAGGTGAAACAATGGAGGATGGTCAGAAGATGGTGTTCAATGGATTTATTTACCTCAAACGATAATCTCATGCAGACAATGAAAATGAAAAATATATCGATCGTTTGTATTTTATTGAGTGCATTCTTGATCTCAGCAAGTGGGCGATTAATCGCACAACAAGATCCAATGTTCACGCAATACATGTTCAATACATTGAGCATTAATCCAGCGTATGCTGGTAGCAAGGACTTCTTGAGTGCAACGGCGATCCACCGCTCA
Source organism: Bacteroidota bacterium (assembly GCA_039796595.1). Classification (GTDB taxonomy): domain Bacteria; phylum Bacteroidota; class Bacteroidia; order Flavobacteriales_D; family Sanyastnellaceae; genus CANHSF01. The sequence goes on along the minus strand of JBDKJN010000183.1, from coordinate 4,901 downwards.
CAATGGGTCAATTTTGAAGGCGCTCCAGTAACACAATCTGTGACCGTACATTCTCCATTGCGCAATGAAAGCATTAGTCTTGGTGGTACGATTATCAACGATGCTTTTGGTCCGGTGAAACAAACAGGGATCTACATTGATGGAAGCTACCGCATTTTTATGGGCAATCGCCGATTGGCTTTCGGGATCAAGGGAGGACTGAATTTGTTCAGCGCAAATTTGTTGGACCTGAATCCGCTTGTTGAGGATGACGCCTCGTTCGCGGCAAACATTGCCAATAAACCATTGCCCAATTTTGGTGCTGGCGTTATGTATTATACCCGCCGTTGGTACGTCGGAGCTAGTGTGCCCAAATTGCTATCGAATAAATTACTGACAGGTGATTTGCCCGACTATAGTGGAGTGAGTAATAAGGAAACACCACATGCATTCTTGATCGCAGGTGCGGTTTTCGATATGAACCTCTACACTAAATTTAAGCCTACCGTCTTGATAAAAGCGGTGAATGGAGCACCAATCGCAGCGGAAGTCACTGGACAGTTTTTATTTTACGATAAGTTTTGGGCGGGAGTAATGTACCGTTGGCAAGACGCGGCAGGTGTTCTGCTGCAATACGAAATCAACCGTATGTTCAAAGTGGGGTATGCGTTTGACTATAGCCTTTCAGATATACGAAAATACAGCGATGGATCACATGAGATCATGTTGGGCTTCGATTTGAATAGAGGCCGAATAGGAGATGTTTCACCACGTTATTTCTAAAGAATGATTATCATGAGCACTTTACAACTCAATTACATACCTATGAATATTTGTAGGAACATCTTACTTCTTTTTCTTTGCCTTAGTTGGGGTTCTATGCAGGAATGTTCGGCTCAAAAGGGTAAACTAAAAATTGCTGAGCAATATTTTATGGCGTTTGATTTCACGAATGCTGAAAAAGTCTATGCGGATATTTTGTCATCAGCCAAGTACGCGAATGACACTTTGCCGTTGCGAAAAATCGCCCATTGTCAAGTTCGAACTGGAAACTGGGTAAAAGCGGAAGCCAACTACAAGCGATTGATTTCAATGAACCAAGGTAAACCCAAGGATTATTTGGAGTTGGCTGAGGTGCTCAAACGTCAGGGCAAATACACAGAGGCTGTTGAAGTTTATAATAAGCTTCTGAGTGTGCAGCCGGATAATGGAATTGCTAAGATCTATAAAGAGAATACGGATTTTGCCGAACGGATCGTACGCGATAGTGCAATTTATCGATTGCACTGCGCAGAAATTAATTCCAATTATTCGGATTTTGGCCCAGGTTTTTTTGTGAATGGGAAAGTGCTATTCGCTTCTAGTCGTGGAGATGGTTCTAAGAATCAAGCCTTGTACAATTGGAATAATCAGCCGTTTTTAAATATGTATTTGTGCGATATTACCGCGGATTCTACCTTAAAAAACGCGCAACCTGTGGATGATGCCATGATGACCCGTCTGCACGAAGGAACGATGACGTATTCGCCATCAAGTAATACCATCTATTATACCAAAGAAAATTTGCGCAAGGGTGACTTTGATAAGTACAGAGGGGGACGTCGAAACCTCGGCATATACAGTATCAAGTACAATGTTACTGATGGTAAGTATGGTGACGAAGAAAGCTTTCCGTTCAACGATCGCAATTATTCAGTAGGCAATCCAACACTTACCCCAGATGGAAAACGCTTATATTTTGTAAGTGATATGCTAGGAGGTTATGGCGGAACAGATATTTATTATTCAACCTGGAATGATTCGGTATGGTCAAAGCCTGTGAACTGTGGTGCAAAAGTGAACTCCATCGGTGATGAACTTTTTCCTTTTGCCGTTTCCTCGGAGATGCTCTATTTCTCATCCAATGGCCATTTGAGCATCGGGGGTTTGGACGTTTTTTATACCAATCCAAATGATAGTATAGCTGTACGGAATATCGGGTATCCTGGAAACTCGCATTATGATGACTTCGCTTTGATTTGTTATCCCAACGAAACAAAAGGCTTCATTAGCAGTAATCGTCCTGGCGGAAAAGGTGATGATGATATTTATGAGTTCACGATTAAACCTGTCGAGGAAGTGTTGGTTTCAGGCGTCGTTAGAGATAAAGATAGTCTTGAGCCTATTGCAAATGCATTAGTAATGGTTCCGGCCGAAGACGGGACTTTGATCCAGGTAATGACAGGGCCCAAGGGTGAGTATACCATGACTGTGCCTTATAAAGATACTATTGTAGTTGAGGCGAGCAAGGCCATGTATCTCAATGGTAAAAGCATTAGGAAAGCAGATCCTCGTTCATCCTTTTTGGAGAATGCGAACATTGTGCTTCAAAAAATTGATTGGATGACGTCCGGTAAGGTGATCTATGATGCCGACGGAAAGCCTGCTGTTGGTGCCATTGTGATTCTCAATGAATTGATCGGAAATGACACATTGGCTTTGGACACCATTGTGATTGGAGCGAATGGGAATTATATGTGGCCTTTAACAGCAAATAAGAATTATCTAACTATTGCGATGAAAGAAGGGTACAGTAGAATGACCGAACGTTTCAGCACAAATAATCCAGCTCAGAAAGTGCATACACGTGACTTTAAGATTTTCAAATTGGAGAAGAATACCACAGTTAAAGTCGATAACATCTATTACGACTACAACAGCGCTGTGCTTAAGCCTGAATCAGCAGTAGAGTTGAATAAGCTTGTAAATATTCTTCGCGATAATCCTGCTATGCGTATCGAGTTGGGCTCACACTCAGATTCGCGCGGTGGTGACCCATATAACTTGACTTTATCAGAAAAGCGCGCAAAGAGTGCAGTGGATTATTTGGTGGCTCAAGGTATCGCGAAAGAACGTATGCAAAGCAAAGGATATGGAGAAACGATGTTGCTTAACCATTGTGATGATGGAGTGACGTGTACCGATGCTGAGCACGCAGTTAATCGTCGAACCGAATTCAAAGTGTTGTAACCATGAAAAAAAGCGTTTGGATCATTTGTAGTCTGATCGCCTTGCAGGCATGTCGCACTCCCTGGACCGAAGAGGAGAAGGGGTACGTGTTGCAGCGTTGCATTTTGGTGAATGCTCCTTTATATACTGAATCCAAAGCTGATAGTATTTGTCAATGTTATCTTGAAAAGCTGATGGAGCGTTTTCCGGAGAACGACCAGAAACCTGCAGACATCCTGCCCATCATCAATGAATGTGCTGCGGAGTTTCCGCTCTGACTTTATCCGACAACGATACAACGTTGTCGAAACGATAAGAAGAATAAAAAAGGGGATGACATGCGATCATCCCCTTTTTATTTCGTCGGCCTAGTGCGGCTGCGCGTCAGTGTTGTGCAGCGTGCACGAACTCGTCAAAGGATACCACTTTGTTTTCAATCGTGCATTTTTCGCGGATGATTTGCATCAAACGCTCTTCGAATAATTGCTCGTACACTTTGCGAATTTCTTCGTTTTTGGACATGGTGTTTTTTGCATACTCTTCCAGGTTTTCATCATCAACCGGAATACCATATTGTGCAAAGTTTGCGGCGATGCTTTCTTTTACTTTTGATTTGACATCCTCGTGCGTTACCTTGATGTCGTTGGATTGAATCAAATGATTTTCAATTAAAGTCCAACGCAACTGACCTGCATACATAGGGTATTCGTATTCCAACTGCTCGTCAGAAATCGGCTTTTCGTTGGTAGCTTGTATCCAACGCTTCAAGAATGAATCCGGCAAATGAAGACTAACATCTTGAGTCAATTGACGCTTAACGTTGCGTGCGAACATCCAATTTGCATCTTGCGTAAATTGATCTTTCAAACCTTCTGTAACCTTAGCGCGCAATTCATCTTCATTGTTTACAACACCTGGGCCATACATGCGATCGTACAATTCTTGATTCAATTCGGCAGGCTCCATGCGGTTGATACCTTTAACAGTAAGCTGCACCTGGCTTTCCAAATGGTGAACAGCTTCGTGTGTAATGCCCAACAACTTGGCCAAATCGTTGTGATTCTCAGCCAAATGATGTGGGTTTACAACAACGCTGTCTTCTTTCTTAAGACCTACCAATTTGCCCTTGGTTTCTGCATCTTTGATGAATTCAACAAAGACATTGCCTTCGCTAAGAATGCCACCTTCGATTGGTTGTTGATTGTTGTCCACTTCAACGATAGAAGCCAACAACATATCATCGGCTTCACATGATTCACCTTCACTCATTTTGCCGAAGCGCTTTGCAAAATCACGAATCTGGCGAGAAACCAATGCTTCATCCACATCTGCAACGATATGTGTAAAGGTCAACTGATTGTCCAAAGTCAAGTTTACTTCTGGAGCAAGACCTAGTTCATAGAAGAAGGTGAATTGATCAGGGTTTTCCCAGTTGGCGACTTCACGACTATCAGCTTTAGGCATTGGACTGCCCAATACATTCAATTTGTTTTCGCTGATAAATTGATGTAAGCTGCGTTGTAGGACTTGGTTGATTTCTTCAGCTAATATGCTCTTTCCAAAGCGTTGTTTGATTAAACTCATTGGCACCTGACCAGCTCTGAAGCCGGGCATTTGAGCCGTCTTTCTATATTTTTTGAGTGCTTTTTCTACGTTATCAGCGTAATCATTTTTGTCCAATTGGATGCTGATTTCAGCATTTAATGCATCAATGTTGTTTTGCGTGATGTTCATTTCAACGGTTGTATTGTTGGCCAAAACCTTGGCCTTTTCGTTCGTGTTCTATTAAAAAGGGGTGCAAAAATACAACACTTTCATTGATTTCTGATAGAAATCGACCTAATCCGTTCATAATTAGCGCATTGTTTCTTGGTGGGTCTGAAGCACTGAACCGAGAAGGCAACGCTCTCGCATTGCTTTTTCATTTTGTCTGG
>JBDKJN010000182.1:0-10425 GCA_039796595.1 Bacteroidota bacterium | reverse complement strand
AATCCCATTCGAAGGTTGAAACTGCAGTACCTGGAGCAAAGACTGAGCTATTGCCATTGAAGGTCACGGTTTCACCGGGGCAGATATAAATGGGTGAGGAACCTTCACTTGAGGTAACAGCTGGAACGGGGCGAACACAGGGTAAACCGCAAGATATCTCCGCACCAAAATTTCCTTGAGTATTCGCATCTGATACAAAAACTACCGTCAAACAACCGCTTCCGTTATTGCTGGTAATATCCTGTGCAAGAAGCTGCGTGCCTGTGTATGTCCCGATCAAAGGAAAAAGGGAATTTGGGCCATTGTAGATTTCTATGTAATCACCAGCGCCGAGTTGCATGAGCGTCCAATAGAGGTTCAAAACCGTTTCCGGAGCCTCGGGACAAATGGTCATCTCAATGTTTTCGTTTGGGGTATAACTGCCACCATTGCCTTGTGAGTCCAGTAAAAATCCCTCACAAGCATTGATTGTGGTATTGGTCATAGGAATTTCTTGAGACCAAGCCGGTACCGCAAGAATACATAGCAGCCATAGGCCCATAAGGCGCATCAAAATCGATGGTTGCATTGTTTTACCTTGGGTGTGCGGTTTCAAAACGGTGAATCAATATATCTCTTAACGAAAATATTCGTCTTAGGGTTGCCTTGTTGTTTGCAAAGAAAAGGAATGGAATCCTTAAGATTAGACTAAGCTGTGTCAATTTTGAACAATGCCTTGATTGCTAAAATCAACGAATCAGGGTGATATGCCCTTTAATTGACTCAAATTCCGCTGAATCTTTCTTCTTTACTGTTAAGACCCAGGAATAGATGTCTGGCTGACAATAATGTGTTCCATTTTGATGATCACCGACCCAAACTTCTTTGGGATCCTTGCTTCGGAATACTTCGAGTCCCCAACGATCAAGGATAATCAATTCGTAGATGGACTCATCGAATCCCATCATGGATATTCTAAACACGTCGTTGATATGGTCATTGTCTGGCGTAAAAGCATTTGGGGCCCACAATAGATACTCATTTTCCATATGGACCCAACGGCAACTGGTGTCCTGGCAACCGAAACTATTGGTCGCAATTTGACATATTTCGAAATTCCTTTCTTCAGTCCCCGGTAGGATAATTTCCGGCTCATAGTCATTGCTCAAAGGCATTCCGTCCAAGGTCCATTCAAAAAGGTTGGCAGTAGTAGTGAGATTAATCGTATTCACCGTGTTATTTACCGTCGTAATATCACCAGGGAAGGTTTCGAAAATAGAGGTTGGACTTGGATGTAAGGTATACTGCTGGGGTAAAATTTGTTCAGTCTGACATCCATGTTCGTTGGTTGCTACCACGGTTACGTCATAATTGTTTGCAACGTAAAGTTCAAGTGCCAGAGAATCTCCACTATACCATAGGTCTCCGATCATCCATTCATAGGTGTATGAACCATCCCCTATAGTACGCAGGGTGTCTTGAATTACGTAACATGCGCTTTTTGGGTTGGACAAAACAATGAAGTTCGGGTTCTGTATTACGTTGATCGAGAGATCTTTCTCGGAAGTGCAATTCCAGTTATTGACAACCTCTACATGAATTTGAGTAGTGTCTAAGGGTTGTATGAGTTGTATGTTAGAAGTGGGATCTGTAAAGTTAAACGCAGGAGACCAATCGCAGGTGTAAATCGCGGGTAGAGATAAAGAAATAGATTCACCTAAACAGATCGAATAGGCGTCTTCCAAATCAATAGTTGGGAGGGGATAAAAGGTGATATTCAGCGTATCGTAAACCGTACAAACGACATTGCTTATACTAACCTCATATTGTAGAACAGTGATTTGAGAACTATCCGGATTGGCGGATAGGATAGGTGATGCAATGGCAGGGTCACTTAAAAAATTACCGGGACTCCAATTGAAATCATAGGTCGAGTTGGCAGTACCAAGAGCCACGGTATTTTGGGATGCACAAAAGCTCTGATCAGGACCTAAGTCAAAAACAGGGGGCGAAACGATATCGATTGGTAGAGTTAATGAAGCTTCAGGGCATGAACCTTGGCCGGGAATAGTATAGATGTAGTCGCCGTCTTGGGCGATAAAAGGATCAACGGCTACCGAAATCGGCAGATTGTTGAGTGTCCATTCGCCATTATCAGACCAATTGGACGGTATGAAGTCTGTCAACGAGAAGCTGGGGTCAAGTTCGCAAAAACTCTCATTGTCGAGTGTTTCTGACGCTACAAAAGCGGAGATGTTTAGATTAAGATAGCCAGTGTCAATAGGGCAGAATTGAACATTATTGGGTACAAAATAATATTCCGTTAAGGTTGAATTCCACGGGCCAACTATTGGCGTAGCCAGGCCGGCCGCAGTATACCAAATACCTGAAGTTGAGGAGAAGGATGGAGCAAACACCGAAAGATCGATAACTTCAGTGTTTTCGCATATCGTTTCGGTTATTGTTTCAAGTGTAATTAAGTTTTCTATCGCAATGGAGATATTCGACTCAGAGGCAGGACAAATATTGCCAGAAGGGAGTTGTACGATGGCGTTTAAATCCATTCCGAGCGATGGGTCGAAAATTGGGCTGATGGCAATGCCTGCTGTATCGAAGAATCCCACAGAGGGATATGCGGAATATATCTGCCCTAAATCAAGGGCAGGTTCATTTTCACAAATTGAGAGCGATGTACTGTTCAAACTTGGTGGAGCGATGTCAACGAAAATGTCAAAGAACGCATAGTCATCAGGACAAACGGTACCATCAATAAAGTAGGCATACAGTTGTTCAGCAGATGGGTTGAGCGCTATTGTTGGATTGATAATTTGGCTTGCGGAATTGTACCAAGTACCTGAAGAGGATGCGCCAGCTGAGAGTAAGGAAATCAAATTTAATGATCCGGCATTGGAACAAATGGTACCGCTATAGTTGTTGCCGGCATTGAGTAAAGGTTCTATAGTAATATCAACCTGAGCACCGACTGGATTACAGCCGACATTGGGGTAATAGTAAAAGAAAGTACCAGCCCCAGTGCCTTGCACCGAAAAATTGCCGTCGAAACTTGTCCCATTCGCTGTAGTCCATGTTCCTCCAGGCGTCGGAGTGCCAGCTAATTCATCGAAGAGATCAAATCCAGGTGTATTGCTGCATAAATTGAGTTGAATGCTCTCCCCCGAAGGATCGTTCGGTGTAGCTGCAATCGTTAAGGTTACGTTCTGATCAACACATGGAGTAAGTGCATCAATTGTATAGGTATAAGTCCCTGGAAAGGACACGCCTGGTGTAAACGTACCGCTCACAATTTGATTAAATGGATTTCGCCAGATACCACCTGCGGTTGGTGAGCCTTCTATGTAGTTAAACATATTAAATGGAGTGCCGTTTTCACATACTAAGACATCGGATGGAAGTCCTGGATTGGGGGTGGTGTTTTCTTGCACATACATGGTTGTGTAAACAGGCGTACAGCCCGGAACGTCGTCGATGATATAGGTGAATAAGGCGCTCGACATTGTTGCTGGATCAAAGTATCCATTCATGGGTACGCCTTGTGCATTATACCATTGCCCGCCAGGATCTGGAGCGCCTTGCATATAAAAAAGCATTTCAAAGGGCAGCCAAGAGTCACAAACGAGCGTCGTTGTTTGATTTCCGGTAACTGGAAGGTCATTAATTTCGACAAGTACCCCGGTAGTTATCGGGCAACCTGAGATCGAGGCGGCATAGGCATAAAACCCTTCTGTAGCAATGCTTGGGTTTTGATTTGCCGTTGTTGGATTTCCAGATGGATCATACCAGGTACCTCCTGCAGGCAAATTGGCCAGTGAGGCCTCAAGATCGAAATTAGGACTATTGTTGCATTGCGCCAGTTGAGTATGAGCGGGGATGTCGTTGTTATTCGAGAGGACGGTGATATAAAGCGTGTTGGTGACCCCGGAAGCCGTGGCCTCAAGCATATAAGTGCCGCCACACAAACCGTTTTGAACAAAGCCGTTTGAGGTTGAATGCAGGTAATTGGAACCGTTCGTTAGAGAAACCAAAAGATAATTGGTTGGTGTGGCATCTGCGGGAGAAAAGGATATCGAACCATTGCAAGCACACGCATTCGTCACAGGAGTCATTGAGACCTGTGCATAGATCACGTTTGAACAGAAGCTCAACGTGAAAGTGAAAGCGAGAAAAATGATCCTAAACAACAACACTTTTTGGATTCGTGTTAAGGTACAAATATAATTGAGTTCTGTTGAATACAAGCTTGTCGCACGAAGATTAGACCGTTTGAGAAGACTTAGGTTGCACTCCTTGTAGACAAAATAAAAAAGCCCGAAGGGTCAATCTTCGGGCTTTTGGTCAAACACACAAGTTAGTAACGCTTACTTTGGTTAAGGTATAATGTTCAGCGTTCCGTTAAAATATTTTTCTTCTTTGGTAAGATCGTTTACAACAATCACCTTCCATTGATAGATTTGGCCAGATTGAGCGTTAGCACCACCAGGTAAACTACCATCCCACCCTTTGTTGCGGTTGCTAGTTTCGTATACTTTATTGCCATTGGCATCGTAAATAGACATTACGAAGTTGTACTTATTGGACTTCAATAGCTCAGGCATGAACGATAGATTGTTCGATTTTAATTGCGTTGGAGCCTTCAAGTCAAGTTCGCTATTCACAACAACTTGTTTTACAGAACCTCTTGTGCAACCATAATCGTTGGCAACTTGCAAACCAATCAGATGCTTTCCATTTCCATCGAGTTTGAAGCTCGGGTTAATGTCGTTCGAAACAGAGCCATTTGACAATTTCCACTCAGCAGAATTTGCATTCGCACTGGTATTATGGATTTGAATCATCGGATGAGCTGGATCTTCATTTACGAAGTGCCATCCAAATAATGGGCGTGGCTCAGGGACGATAATGATGGCTTTATTAAAGACTTGTGTATTGATACGTCCATTATCGTCTGTGATCGACAAAGAAATATCGTATTCACCCGCCTTAGAATAGGTGTTGGTAGGCGTTTTCTCAGCTTTGAACTTGCCATCGCCGAAATTCCAGATATAATTTCCTTTAACCCCTGGAGGAAGACTCTCGACTTGGAATTCAATTTCCGTTCCGGCACACGCTTTTCTGGTACTTAATTTAATGGTGACATTCTCGCCACTTTTTGAACTCGACACCAGGTATTGGTTGTCTGCGTTGCCATTGTTAGCAGGACTGTTATCCTCTGTTACGCTGTTATCCAAAGCTTGGGTAGTGTTACCACTTTGGAAATTATCAGGATTCCTGCTGCCAACAAACAGGTTTGAAGTGTCGTTCGTGTTGATGGAACCGTTAGATGCGAAATTTTGATTGTTTGATGTGTTGGTTATGCTAGCGATTGATTCGGTAGCGGTATTGTTTGAATTTGAAAGAGAGGGAGTTGAAGTGCCCAATTCAGTATTTGAAGCAATTTTAGCACTGCTCTTTTGATTGATGGTCTGGTCCCAAATGATACCAGCTGTACCTACCATAGCTAATGTTGCTAATAAAGCAACTATAACCGCTGAAGAACTCCTTCCTTTTGGTCGCATACTCGCCTGCAAGGCATTCCAATCTTGGGGGTTGTAAGGCATTTCATGCCCCGCCATTTTTTCCCTTAATTGACTTTCAAACGTATTGTAAAGTTTATTCATTCTCTTGTGTCAAGTTCAAGTTTAGGCTCTTACTCAATAATTTTTTCATATTCTTGCGGGCTTTCGCATAGTTACTTTTTGATGTTCCTACACTTATTCCCAACGCTTCTGCGATGTCTTGATGAGAGTAATTCTCAAAAACGTACAGATTAAATACTGTCCTATATGCTGGAGATAATTGCTGCATTGCATCAACAATTTGCTCCGGTGTTATATCATAAATGGCATCATCACCATCCTGGTCATTTTCATCTTGGTCGGTGGAGGCCATATCCCAATCTTCCAAGTTGTCATGCTCTCCCAATAGAACATGATCATTTTTTAATCTGCGGAAGCGATCAATGGATAAATTCACCATGATTCTTCTGATCCACCCTTCGAAGGAACCGACTCCGGTATACTTGTCTAAGTTCGAAAAAACCTTGACAAACCCTTCTTGAAGGACATCCATAGCTTGGTCATGATCTCGGGTATAGCGCATACATACGCTTTTCATTTTCCCATAGAACATCTTGTACACAGCCTGCTGTGATCGTCCATCTCCCTTGAGACAGCCGTCAATGAGTGCTTGCACAGTTCTGGTTTCAGCCACGCGGATTTACAAGTTTAGACGTTGATTATTTGATAGGGTTGCCACTACAAATGTAAGTTACGTCTTTTTTTATTGAAAAAAAATCAAAAAAATCGCAATTCTCTTGAATTCAGTCGTTTTTTTTTGACTCAAAGACTATTATTTAACGGTGAGATTCGCTTCGTATCTAAATTTGCAGCATGGCGCATAAAGGTAGGGTCGTTGTTGGGTTGTCCGGTGGAGTCGATTCCAGTGTGGCAGCTCATCTCTTGCTGGAAGATGGGTATGAGGTGATTGGCATTTTTATGCGCAATTGGCATGATGAATCAGTCATCATTAACAATGAATGCCCTTGGATTGATGATAGTCAGGATGCAATGCTGGTTGCGGAAACTTTGGGAATTCCTTTCCATGTCTTAGATATGAGCGCCGAATACAAGACGCGAATAGTGGATTACATGTTTCGGGAATACGAAAGGGGACGAACCCCGAATCCCGATGTGCTTTGCAACCGGGAAGTCAAATTCGATCTGTTTCTTCATGCGGCTCTTCAACTAAAGGCTGATTTTGTAGCCACTGGCCATTATTGTCAAAAGCGAACAGTTTTAATTGACGGTGTGGAGCATCATCAACTAATAGCAGGGATGGACCCCTCCAAAGATCAAAGTTATTTTCTCTGCCAACTCAACCAGTTCCAGCTTTCCAAAGCGTTATTTCCAATAGGCCATTTACTTAAATCGAAGGTCCGTGAAATTGCCGGCTCAATTCATCTGCCGAATGCGCAAAAGAAGGACTCTCAAGGTTTGTGTTTTATTGGTAAGGTGAAGCTGCCAACCTTTCTGCAACAACAATTGCAGCCCAAAAAGGGCGATATTATTGAGATTCCGGCTGACTCTCATTTGGTTAAAGGGCAAGATGAAATGGAAGGTCTAGCTTTTCAAACTGCTCCTTTTTTGCTTCAGTCTGAAATGGGCAAAAAAATAGGCCAGCATCAAGGTGCGCATTATTACACGGTTGGCCAGCGAAAAGGTCTTGGTGTCGGCGGTAAGGCAGAGCCGTTATTTATTCTTGCCACCGATGCGGTCAATAACCTGGTATATGTTGGACAAGGTGAAAATCATCCCGCATTGATCCGTGAAGGGCTTTTTATTAGCTCTCCAGAAGTGCACTGGATCGATGGTGTTAATAGAATGGTGCCAGGCGAAAAACGCAGCTATATGGTGCGTTATCGATACAGGCAAGAGCTTTTTCCAGCCGTTCTTCATGCTGTCGAAGATGGAATTCATGTGGTCTTCGAACAACCGCAACGGAGCATTGCAGCGGGTCAATTTATAGCTTGGTATGCAGATGACCAATTGCTTGGTAGCGGTGTCATTCACGCATAATGGTTTTCTTTAGCTTAGAATTTAAGCTATTGAAATTCAGTAAGTTGATATTTTCTTTTTCTAAATTCTCAACAAAAGGCAACGTTTACTCAATTTAGAATGTCTATTCCATGATTTTGACTTAACATTGTCTTGCAATTGCATGAAACCAAAAAATCAAATACCCTTTACTAACATGAAAATGAAAATTACCCTTTTTCTTTCGTTGATGTTATCCGCGTGGTTTGGACTTCAAGCTCAAACGCTCACCGGAACGACATGCGCCGATCCAATCACCGTCCAATGCGATGGTAGTATCTTTACAGGTTCGACGGCAGGTTTTACGAATGACAATGCCACGAGTGGCGCTACTGCTTGTACGACTTCGATCGGTACTGGTGGTCAAATGTGGTTTGTTTGGACAGCTACAGCTAGTTCCATGGTTGACATGTCTACATGTTATTCAACCACAACCTTCGATACCAAAATTCATGTGTACTCAGGTTCTTGTGGCGCTTTAACTTGCGTTGCTGGCAATGACGACGGCTGCACAAGTCTTAAAAGTTTGGTTACTTTTCTAGCTACTGAAGGCCAGTCTTATTATATCCGCGTAGGTGGGTTTGGAGCAGCTGTAGGTACTTTCTCATTCTCTGTACAATGTTATGAAGAAGGAGATTATGGTTGCACCGATCCATTGGCTATGAACTATGACCCAGCTGCAACGATTCCTGACGGATCTTGTGTTTATCCGATTTATGGATGTACAGATGACACTGCCGTGAACTTTAATGCTGCCGCTAACACAGATGATGGTTCTTGTATCTACTGCAATGCTGAAGGCAGTGTTGCTTCAACTCTATATCTGTGCACATTCTCGAATAAGGATCAGGTGCAATTGGACATCTTTGACTCTCAAAGTAATCTTGTGATTAGTCTCGATGGCGGACTTTTGAGCGCGATTTCCTATCATGACCTTTGCCTACAGGCAGGTGAGTGCTACACCGCAGTGATGTCGAACTCAGCTGGTCTAACGGGTTGGTACAATGGATACTTCTGGATCAATGGTACTGGAGGTCAGTTTATCAATATAGGATTGGATCCTGCGATGACAACACAAACTGTTGTTTTCTCAACCGATGGCAGTTGCAATTCAGTTTTTGGCTGCACAGATCCGAACGCGACCAATTACAATGCTGACGCCACCAATGACGACGGATCTTGTATCTATCCATTCAATTGTGAAGATGGCGTAGGTGCTACGATTGTCTTGACGACTGGTGCTTTTGCTAGCGAAACATGGTTTGAAATTACTGATGCTGACGGCAACGTTGTTTATGTAGGCTCAAATTATACAGCGAATCAAACTACATATTCTGGAAACGTTTGTTTGAACGATGGTTGTTACACTGTGGTTATGCATGATACCTTCGGAGATGGATGGAACGGTGCCGCTTTAGTGATCATGGCAAATGGCATGGTTACAACTTATAATCTTCCTCAAGGTGACCTTGGCGTAGGAATTCTTTCAATCAATGCTGAAGGTTGTGAACCAAGCATTAACTCTGGTTGCACAAACCCATTGGCGGATAACTATGACGATACAGCCATCTTAGATGACGGTTCTTGTATCATTAGCGGTTGTACGGATCAAAGCGCTATTAATTATAATCCACAAGCTAATAGCGACGATGGTTCTTGCGAATTCTGCGGTGGCGATGGCAGCATCCAAGCTCAATTGTATATCTGTACGTTCAGCAATGGCGGTCAGGTAGAACTTCAGATTGTAGATGATCAAGGCAATGAAATTGCGTACTACTCAGGCTTGTCAAATGGTCAAATTTTCTACTCAACGCTTTGCTTGCAGCCGGGTGTATGTTATACTGCCAACATGATCAACAACTCAGGTCCTTTTGGATGGAGCAATGGTTATTTCTGGATCAATGGTACTGGCGGTCAATACATCAATGCAGAACCTGGTGCAAACGATCAATTCGCTTCACAGGTATTCAGTATTGACGGCACATGCGGTTCAGTTGTAGTGTACGGATGTACTGATCCAACAGCTTCGAACTATAATCCGGATGCTACAGTTGAAGATTACTCATGTAATTACGCCATCGATTGCGATTTGAATACAGTTACAATCACGGTAGTTACTCAAACATGGGGAACTGAAATGGGATGGAATTTGACGGATGAAAGCGGTGCTGTTGTGTACTCAGGTTCTGGAATTGGTTCATGGTCTTGGTCTGAACAACAAGTCTGTTTGCCATCTGGTTGCTACCAGTTCAATATGTCTGACTCTTGGGGCGACGGTTGGAACGGTGGTTACTATATGATCTCTGGCGATGGTTACTATTACGAGGGCGGATTGCTTTATGGTTCGTCTGCTTCGGATGATATCAGTATAAATGGCAATTGCTATGAAGTTGGAGGATGTACCGATGCTTCAGCAATCAATTTTAATCCAGCTGCAACCTATGACGATGGATCTTGCATGTACAATGGCAATGATGGCTTATTGGGCGGTGGATTGATTGGTTTGGATATGATCGTAAATCTTTATCCTAATCCAACGAATTCAGGTTTGGTCGTTAACGTAACTAACCTGGATCGCAATGCGGATATCACTGTAAGTGTATTGGGTATCGATGGTCGTTTGATGCAGCGTTCTCAAATCACGAATGGCGAAGACAACAAACGAATCGAATTGAATGTCGAAAGCCTTGCTTCTGGATATTATATGGTTCACGTGCAGAATGGCGACAATAGCGCAACAATGCCGTTAATCAAGGAATAAGTATTGAACTAAAAAAGTGAAAGAAAGGCACCTCTA
>JBDKJN010000181.1:0-5392 GCA_039796595.1 Bacteroidota bacterium | reverse complement strand
ATACCGCCATCAGGAATGATGGTAGCCCCTGATAAACCATTCAACGCTACTTCTCCGCCTATACAACCCGAACAACCAACGATTGTAATCGTAACGAAAGACTCGGACACGGCGACACACTCATCCGCCATAATACCAGCAACAGGCAATCCAGCGCCAAGTGTAGCCATATCCAATACTCCAGTGAACGCCACGTTAAATACGTGATACTCGCCCAGAGCTCCATTCCAGTTCCAATCAGCATCGGCCTCATACGCTACGATCGAATTATTGGCATCGGTTAAGACATAAATGTATTCACCTGTTCCAGTGAATGCGCCCATGGTCCATTGGGCCGCTTCGTTGTCGCAAAATTGTGCAGAAGATGTTGCGTCCGCTAAAACAACATCGCCAATCGTACAAGGAGGCAAATTCCACGTTCCTGGGGTCAATGCTTGCACAACATACAAGGTATCAAAAGCCGCACCTCCGTCGGGTACACGCGAGAGAGTTAAGTCAATGCCATTGTTTTGCGCCGTCTCGTTTTGTTGAAAATATCCAGGAATCGTTACATCCAACCCAAGTCCCGCGATCAATACGTCATCTTGTGCGTCATCCGTTCCATAAACCAGGGCATCGACCAAATTATTGGCATTGATTGGAGTGTCATTGGGATAACTGGCAGCATCACCAATCACCAAAGCTACGGCATCAGCACCATTTTGAATAGCGCTGGTATTGGGGTTGAGAATCATGTCCGATTCCGCCATAGTAGCACTTCCCAAAACAAAAAATCCGAAGGCATCCAAAGCGTACCCATCCAAATCATAGGAGGCATAGCTTACGGCGCCATTTCCATTGTAAAATACCAATGTCAATCCGTTGAGTGATGCATTGGGTTCGCCATACAACTCAATGAATTCCGTGGCATCTTGACCTCCGCCCGGGCCACCACCGCCGGGATTATCAGCATTCAACTCATTGATAACCACATATGGAATCACCACAACTTGCATAGACGCTGGTACTGCTGTCACCTCGTAACAAACATCACTGGTGATATCCGTAAGTGGACTTCCGGCTGCTGGCCATGTCACATTGCCCATATAGGAAACACCTGATATGAAATAGGCACCAGCAGTTAGGTCATTAAAATCAAACGAACCATCCACCAATTGTATGAACAAACCATTCTCATCGGTCAAGGCATAGGCATATGATGCGTTAGTCGAGGAAGAAGTATTGCTAAAAACAAAAGTATCGGCTTGCTCATTGACTATGGCCGTCCCAGAAGCCTCACCATTGATCAATACCATGCCTGCGGCACAACCCGTGCACATTTGAATCTCCACCATCGCAGGCGCAGACACGTCGAGACACTCATCTGCTATCAAGTCGGACAAGGTTAAACCTACTGCGTCGTTGCCATTGAGGAGATTTTGGGTGTATGCAATATGATAAATACTCCAAACACCAACCTGACCAGTAAAATCATATAAGGTATCTTGTGTTGTAGCTGCGATCACACCTTCAGCATCGGTTATTGCCGTGAGGTAATTTCCGGTGCCAGAAAATGGGAGCCACGAAACCATAGCCTCAATGTTGTTACAAAACACAGTAGCATCGGATGGATTTAACTGAACGGCCGAAGCCACACAAGGCGGTTGATTGTACGTATCGGGTGTCAATGCCTGTGTAACATAGGCTAAAGAAAAAACAGCACCACCGTCAGGAATTCGAGACAATGTCAAATCTGTGCCGTTCGTTTGAGCGGTTTCGTCTAATTGTGTATATCCCGGAACCAAAACATCGAGACCTATTTGAGCGATCAACGCATCGTCCTGCGCATCATTGGTACCATACACCATGGCGTCCACAATATTCTCCATTGAAGGCAAAGTTCCTGTTGGAAAATCAACCGCATCTCCCATATAGAGCACTACAGCATCGGCACCATTCTGAATGTTGTTGTTGGCATTAGGGAAGATGTAGTCCACACCATTGACAGTAGAGGCTCCTATCGTAAAAAAACCATACGCATCAAGGGCATAACCATCCAAATCATAGGCACCATAACTCACTCCACCCTGGCCACCATTGAAAAACACAAGGACCAAACTATCGAGTGCCGCATTGGGTTCGCCAAATAATTCCAAGAATTCGGCCGCGTCAGTTCCGCCACCCGGTCCGCCACCACCCGGATTATCAGCATTTAATTCGTTAATCACCACATAGGGCGTTTGCGCCGCGGCCCAAAGGCTCAGGCATAAAGAGACCGCCATTAAGGTCGATCGTAGGGTAAAAATTTTCATTGCGCGAAATTAAAGTTGCGTTAAAAGTTGGCCCAGAAAAGGATTTCATGGGCAAGCGCAATCAATACACCTGAAAATGTGATAATCTTGGTATGAATATCAGATTATTTTTCTTCCACCAAAGCAAACAACATCGGCGAAGAAGGCGCAGCATCATTACGGAATCGAGCCCACGTTAAATGCAGGAGGTAGGCCCCGTCTTGGGCATTGTCTGGAACGTATATCAATTCAGTGATTGTACACCCAGTACGTGTGTCGTCTGGGTAGCGCCAAAACGCGCGGTGTGCTAGCAATTCACCACCATCTTCTTCACGATCCACGCTGGGCAAATCCACTAATAAATGTTCCACACCAATTTCTGCTAACCAAGCTAAAGCACTCGGTTCGAAATAACAGAAGTTTGTGCCGCTATAATTCATTCGTTTCTTATCCTCGTGATTCGGCAGGGTGCGCACCACAATAGCCTTTGGTCGATGTTCAGCGATAGCCTTTTGCATTTGTTCCCGAGTGATCATTCGGTCACCACATCTGCTCCACCCACTTTCGTTTTTGACCTCCTCAGGTGAAATCGAAATGAGCTCGGCTGTCATCAGAAAAGGCACTTGCACCTCAGAAACCGGATATTCCTCACGCGAAATATGGCCTACCGTTTCAGTATGTGTTCCGTGGCCGTGTGGATTAAAATGAATGTTGTTGAAATTTACATTGCCTCCAAGCCGCACACTACCCGTTACATAGGGCAACAAAACCGGAGCAATTCGCATCGGTGACACATACCATGCACGTGCGCCATCAGCTGACAATTCCATAGCCAATCCAATCGGCTGATCCAATTGAATGCGATACGATTTATCATGTAGGGTAATGGTGGTCATAATCTGGGTTTATGATTGCAAGATACAACTACGAAGCGACGAATACATCAGCAGTCAAGGTATCGACCTGAAGCAAACCATCCAGGGTCAACACAAAGCGATCTTCCTCCAATTTGGCTAAGCCGCGTTCGACATATTCATCCAATCTTGCGAATTGCTCATCGCCAAATCCAACGTCGGCATAACCAGCAAGTACTTTGCGCTCCACACCCCAACGCGTTCGAAGTCCTGTCATCAGATATTCATTGCATTTGGCGGCATCAGTCAAATATTCGGTTTCCCAAAATGCCTCGCCCGCTGCTATTTTTTTTAAATACTGAGGATTATTGGAAATATTCCACCGGCGCGAGGCCCCATCATAACTGTGTGCAGAAGGTCCTATACCAAGATAATGATGTCCTTTCCAATACGCGGTGTTGTGCTTGGAGTAAAAATCTGGTCGACCAAAATTCGATACTTCGTAGTGTTCTAGCCCAAAGGTACGCGCTATCTCTGGAGTAGCGCGGAAATGTTGTTCGAACAATACAGCATCCGATTCTTTTATTCTTCCTTCAGTGGCCCAACGATGAAACACGGTTCGCGGCTCAATGGTCAAGCCATAAGCACTCAAATGTTGAACACCCGTCTGCAATAAACGTTGGACATCGTTGCGGTAATTTTCTACCGTTAATCCCGGTAACGCGAAAATGAGATCGGCAGTTATATTCTCAATACCCTTGTCCTGAGCGCATTTGATGGCTGCATCCGCTTGTTGTGAAGTATGCGCTCTATTCATTCGACGGAGCTGTTCATCGTCGAAGCTTTGAACACCAATACTCAGTCGATTGATGCCCACCTTTGCTAACGCTGCGATTTTGGTTGGCGTTAAATCATCCGGGTTGGCTTCTAAAGTGATTTCTGCATTTTGAACAACTTCAAAATCTCGAAACACCTGATCCAAAAGCCGCCCCAACTGCAGTTCAGAAAGAATCGACGGTGTACCACCACCGAAATAAATACTTGCAATGGGCTGACCCGCCAGTTCAATTTTCCGCATAAGCAATTCCACAGACATCGCATCTACCATATCATCCAGTCGAGTGGTAGAAGTAGAAAAATGGAAATCACAATAGTGACATGCCTGTTTGCAGAATGGGATATGAAAATAGATACCGGCCACGGAGCAAAGCTAATGCCGATCGGAATTTTAGAGAAAATGAATCTGAAATTTGTGAATTTAATTGGTTATGGATATCCTGGGACCCCAAAGTTTATTTTCATAATTGATGATCATAAGGCCGTCCTTACAGGACTTGACGTTGGGGTGTGGGCGTAATCGTGTATATTATCACAAGTTCGTCCCGCTGGGACTATGAATAAACACGTACTATCGAAGATCGTTGAGAAAAAAACAACCCAATTTTCAATTCATCACAGCCGAGCTCCAGAGGAGCAACCATTTGTTAGTTGATAATGAAACATCCAATTTTCAATTCATCACAGCATAGCTCCAGAGGAGCGACCATTTGTTAGAAACATTGCAATTAAACCATGAAGATGAAGTCCCTGCGGGACGGCCATTTGGTATTGACGCGCCTTGGATTATTCTAGAATCATCCATAGAATTCAAAAACATATTCTTGTTTAAAATCAATTTCAAACTTTGTCAGTAAGTCTAATTATTCCTCTTTAAATGTCCTGACCCGGTGGTGTTCTTCCTGGTTGATAATATACCGAATGACCTGATCTCTTTGGGAATATGCATATGAAAACGCCCCAAATCCTTCCTGCCATTGAAATTTATCTTTGACTAATCGGTTATCATTGATCCATTTGGACGAAGTCGCCTTCAACATTCGCATCAAATCCGAAATTCGCTGATGTGGGCGGAGCTCAAAGAATACATGCACATGGTCCTTCCAACCACCAACAGCCAAAGGAAAGACATCATCATTTCGCAAAATCCCGGCCATGTATCTGAATAAATCATCACGAAAATCATCTGTCAAATGGTTTTTCCGTCCTTTCACTGCGAAAACACATTGTATATAAACTTGCGAATAGGTATTAGCCATTAGACCTATAAAAATTAAGATTATTTTTTGACATTTCAGTTAAAAATGCACGTTCGTAAATCACTCATCGGATAATGAAGGTTGAATGATTGATTGACATAACCAATTGTGAAATTACTATCGCAATATATAAATTATTGTCCGAATTTGGATTGCATTATATTTTTCAAAT
>JBDKJN010000180.1:0-6760 GCA_039796595.1 Bacteroidota bacterium | reverse complement strand
TCGTTAATTGGAAAACACATTTCCACATCCTCGCCTGCATCTGCCGCTGGATGATCGTGAGGATAAACCTCTATGCACAACTCATCCGAAGGCAATCCGTTCTCGCATGGCCCATTATAATATTCCCATCTGAAACAGTTGATACCAACAGGCAAGTCTGTAATATCTGTAAATGGATCATTTGCATCAACGATGGTACCACCACCACTCATGAGTGTCCACGTTCCAATATTCGGATCGACAGGCTGACTACCTGCCATGGTCACGGTATTCTGTGGCGTACAAATTTCAATATCAGCGCCGGCATCTACTGTAGTTCCAGGATCAAACACACGCACACACATTGTGTCTGTTGTGATGCCATTTGGACATGGACCATTATCCACTCGCCAAACAAAACAATGTGTACCTAAACACAAATTAGACATGGTTGAAGTAGGGCTGTTCAAGTCACCTATGTTACCACATGCATCGATGGCCTGCCAGTCACCTATGGCTGGAAACAATGGAGTTTCCGCTCCCATCACAACTTCAGTTGTAGGTAAACAAATTTCTTGATCTGGACCTGCGTTAGCATCCGGGTTGAATTCAAAATAAATGAACACAGAAACAACATCTACCGTTTGCCCACAAGCGCCATTGTCAATATTCCAGAACAAAATTGTTTGTCCAGGATTTAAACAACATACTTCTGTCGTTGGACTATTGATGTCAGTGAAACATGCCGAAGTACCTGGTAAAGTGCTCCAGAATCCAAATGAGTTATCTTCCGGTTGGTTAGCATTCAGCATATGACATTCTTCAGGAGTACAGTAATATGCATCATCACCCGCTTCCGCTGGTGCTGCATTCGGGTTATTGACATGCAGAATGACTTCGTCCGAAGATGTACCACACGTTCCGTTATTCACTGTCCAACGGAATACATAATCTCCAACCTCAAGACCATTGAGGGTAGTGCTGCTTTCTGTTGGGGTTAGAATAATTGCTGTGTTTGGTCCACTCACTTGTTCCCAAAGTCCTGTTGCCAAGTCATCGCCCAAATCAGATCCAGTGAGGAAACCATTCAATTGCTGACCACCTGATGGCGCACACAAGAAAATATCCGATCCAGCATCTGCAAGAGGCAGGCTAGCATCATAGACTTGAATACAAATTTCATCCTCTGTGATAGAAGGCACGCATGGTCCATTGTCAATTGTCCATACAAAGCAACTTTCACCTGGCAACAAACCAGTAATTTGAGCGTTTGGATTTGAAATTCCAACAATATTACCATTGCCTCCTGGCAATGCATTCCAATACGCAGTGGCAGGGAATATAGGACTGTTCGCCGCCATATTGACAACCGATTGAGGTGTACAAATGGCTACATCAAGTCCAGCATCGGCCGCTGGCTGACTCTCTTCAAAAATGCGTACACGAATCAAATCCGTAGTGACACCATTTTCACAAGGTCCATTATAAACCGACCATAAGAAATAATATTCACCAACACCAAGGTTGCACATTTCAGCCGAAGGATCATTCGGGTCCGAAATGGTAGGACCAGCCGACAAACTTGTCCATGTACCATAAGACGGATAAGTCGGAATAGTAGCAGTCATAGTAGCGCATGATGTTGGCTCGCACCAATCTTGATCCGCACCCGCATTTGCAGGTAAGGCATTTTCATCATAAATCGTCACTAACAAGGTGTCGCACGAATTGGCATCTGGACAAACACCATTAGAAATGCACCAGCTAAACGCATTGATGCCAATTGGAATATTCGTGATCACGGCTTCGGGGTTGTCCAAATCCTCTGGAGCTATATCACCGGCACCACTCACAACACTCCACACTCCGTAACCAGGAAGAGGAACAACATTGGCGTTCATCACCTGCGAAGAGGTGGGCGAACACAACTCGATATTCTCACCAACCGAAGATGGTTCAGCACTATCATCAAACATGGTAATTGTCATTTGGTCACAAGTGATCGGGCCACATGAACCATTGTCAATACACCATTCCAAAGTATATACTCCAGGAACCAATCCACAAACATCCGTCGTTGGATTGTTAGCATCCACAAACGTCACGGTCGATGGACCACCCAGAAGTGTCCAGGTTCCAACAGCTGGGAATATGATGCTATTACCTGCAAGCGTTGCACAACTTGTTAGGCCGCTACAAAGCTCCTGATCTGGTCCCGCATTTGCGTCCAATTGGTCTTCATCATAGATGAAAATGTCGACACAATCTTGTGATGTTGGGGGAACACAGACCCCATTCTCTACTTCATAGCAGAATGTATTTTGTCCGACAACTAAATTGCTTACGCCGGTCGTGATACTATTCGGTGAATCCACGGTCGCCGATCCCAATGATGTCCATACACCTGTACCGGGATAAATTAAATTGCTTCCAACCAAAACAGCTGTTGAAGTTGGTGTACAGAAGTCTTGATCCAATCCAGCGTCTGCAACGGGTTGGTTGACATCGCTAAGGAAAATCAGAAGGGTGTCTGTAGACTGTGCGGCGCTCAAACAAGAACCATTGTCAATGGTCCAGATTAAAGTGTCCACGCCTTGCACCAGGTTAAATGCAGTTGTATTTGGGTCATTCACGTTAACGAATGATGCAGTACCATTTACGGCAGTCCATGTGCCTACAGCTGGAGGCAATATGGCGTTTGCACCAAGCACGAGTGAACTGGTTGGAGTACAAAGTTGAACATCATCACCCGCATCAGCCGGTGTTTGTGCACTATTGAAGATGGTAATCATAACTGCATCATCTTCGCTTCCACAAGCTGCATAATTCAGTCCCCAATAGAAAATGTATTCCCCAATTACCAAGTTAGACACCGTAGTCGTTGGATCATTTGCATTAGCAAAAACGGCAACAGTAGGGTTACCCGGATCATTTGTCCAAGTACCTTGTCCAGGAGCCTCTGCAGGAGTAGCGTTCAGCACTGTTGAATTGATTGGAGAGCACAACTCCTGATCGATACCCGCATTAGCCGGATCAAATCCGCTATTGAAAATACAAACCTCTACAACATCAGTAGTAATAGGATTCGCACAAGGCCCATTATTTACAGTCCACAAGAACTCATAACATCCTACACTAGTTAAGCCAGACACGTCAGTGAGCGGATCATTAGGATCAGCAAAAACCACCGTTGTTGGTCCATTTATTTGCGTCCAGAAACCCGTAGCTGGCGCGATAAGTGCATTTCCTTCAAGCGTAGTCGTAGATTGGGGTGTACACAAGTCCTGATCATCCCCCGCATCTGCAGGTGCTTGGTTACCGAATGCATTGATACAAACTTGATCGAATGTTGTACCGCTTCCACAACCGCCATTGTCAATGGTCCATTGGAAACAGCTAGTACCCACAAGGATGTTTGTGATGAGTGTGTTGTTATCGTTAACGTCCACAATAGCCCCAGAGCCAATTACTGGTGACCATGTACCGACAGCAGGCGCTTGTGCAGCATTGGCTGTCATTACAACTTGAGAAGTTGGCGTACAAATGTCTTGATCAAGACCCGCATTGGCGATTGCTGCAGATGAATTGAAAACTTCAATCATCATTTCATCCATCGTCAATCCATTGAAGCAAGGGCCATTATCCACGGTCCAGCGCATGACATATGTTCCCACAATAAGATTTGAAATAGCAGTGTTGTTTTGATTGGCATTAAAAACCGGTATATTCGGTCCACTCACCAATGTCCAGGTTCCCACTGCAGGTGTGATCACTACACTACCATCGAGAACCGTTGCTGTTGTTGGTGTACACAAGACTTGATCTGGCCCTGCATCTGCAATTTGATTACTGTCGTCAAACACACACACCTCTACCTGGTCGGTAGTTATTGCGTTAGCACACGATCCATTGTCAACTGAATATTCGAAGACATAACATCCAACGATCAAGCCACTAACATTCACTTGAGAAAGATTAGGATTGTTGATCACTGCGATATTCGGTCCTGAAACCTGGGTCCATATACTTGTGGCGGGTCCAACCAATGTCGTGCCCGTTAAAGTAACCGCACTAACCGGTTCACATATGTCTTGGTCGGCGCCAGCCGTGGCGATATTGCCTCCATCTGGGAATACCATAATAGTGACTTCATCGAAAGTTGTTCCTGGATTACAAGGACCGTTTGAAATTGTCCAACGCAATACATACGTACCCACAACCAAATTGCTAAGGGTAGCATTTGGTGCTGAAGTAGAACTAAAAGTAGGTGTATTTGGACCATTCATAAATGACCAAACCCCTGTTGCAGGTGAATCCGGCACATTGGCAGCCAAAACGGTTGAAGATGTAGGTGTACACAATTCTTGATCTGGACCTGCATTGGCAACCGACTGAGCATTATTGTAATAAAACACATTCACTTGATCGCTGGTCGTACCGCATAGTGCTCCATTGTCAATGGTCCAGGTAAATGTATACGTCGTTCCTGGAGTTAGATTGCTCACAACAGCTTGCGGGTTGTTTGGATTAGAAAAAGTTGGACCCGCTGGACTCACGGTCCAAGTTCCTATACCTGGAAAAATAACACTGTTACCATTCAAGGTGATTGTACTCGAAGTGCTACACTCGCTGATATCAACACCGGCGTTGGCAGGTTGTTGCAAAACACTATACATGAACACACGCACAGTGTCAACCAACAAGGCCGGGGTTGCACAAGGCCCATTATCGATTGTCCATGTCAAGGTTGTGATACCTACGGGAATTCCGGTTAAGGTTGTACTTGAGGCAAATGGCGTACCCAGTGATCCACCACCACTCACAACCTGCCACTCACCTGTGGCTGGATTAACCAGTGCATTTCCAGTTAGAACGGTAGAAGTGTTGTTGCTACATAATTCTTGATCAGCGCCAGCATTGGCAGACGTTTGACCTGGGCCATATACCAATAACGACACGTTGTCTGAAGATGTGCCGCAAGCTCCGTTATTGATCGTCCAAGTATAAACGTTGGTTCCTACAGGCAGACCCGTCACCGTTCCAATGTTGCTATTGTTTGGAAGAACTGCCGGAGATCCACTCCAAGAACCTACCCCTGGCGAAACGGCTGCATTCGCGGCCATTACGGCGTTCACGGAACCACCAGTATTGCAGAACTCCTGATCAGGACCTGCATTTGCCGTCGTTGCTGTGTTATCAAAAACATTCACGATCACTTCGTCAAAATAGCTTCCGCATGCATTACCAATCGAACTGATCGTCCAACGATAACGATTGATTCCGACAGGGATTCCAATGATCGATGTAGTTGGGCTATTTGGGCTCACAATATTTCCGCCTCCTTGTACGACAGTCCATGTTCCAATTGCCGGTGCCGTAGCCGAAGTCGCAGCCATAGTGGCGCTATTTGTTGGTGTACACAAATTGACGTCAAAACCTGCATTGGTGGTAGTAACGGTATTGTTGTACACATAAATTTTCATTTCATCGCTAACAGCTGGGCCACAGCTTCCGTTATTCAATGTCCAAGTCACAGTGTACTCACCCGGAATCAAACCACTGACAGTAACTGTAGTCGCGTTAAGTGAGGGTGAAATAGGCATTGATGGCGAAATCGACCATTGTCCAGTTCCAGGAGTTAATGGTGTTGTTCCGGTCAAAGTGGTTGACATCGGGGTACCGGTGAAACATAGATATTGGTCCACACCAGCATTTGGCGTTGGCTGCGCTGCAGGATAAACCAAAATATCAACCAAATCACTAGCTCCATTGTTTGCACAACTACCGTTGCTCACGGTCCATCTAAAACGGTTGACACCAACACTCAAACCGGTCACCGTTGTTGTAGGCGAGTTGGCATTGGTAAATGAGCCTGATCCGAATCCCGCGACTACACTCCAGGTTCCAGTGGCCGGCCCTGTGAGTGCGGTTGCCCCCATCGTTGCTGAATTGCTCGGCAAACAAACGGTTTGGTCAGGACCCGCGTTAACAGGAGTATTCGGATCATACACCAAAACACAAATTTGATCTGTACTGCTACCACAAGGTCCGCTCGTAATGGTCCAGTTAAAACAATATACACCAGGGACAGTATAGCCCGTTGTTACCGTATTGGCTGCGGTTGGCGACACAATATTGATTGGAACCGGACCACTTACATAAGTCCATAAACCAGTATTTGCACCACTTGGCGTATTGCCTGACAGGGTAACATTCGCAAACGAGCCCAAACAACGTACAAGATCAGCCCCCAATACTGCAGGCTGAACAGTTGGATAGGTGCAAATGGTCAAAGTATCTTTTGTCTCACCACCTGGGCATGGTCCATTGCCTATATTCCATTCCAAACAATTACATCCTATACCCAGGTTGGTTATCGTGGCATTCGGATTATTGATGTTGGCAATACTTCCTGATCCACAGAAAATCGTCCAGGTGCCAGTAGCCGCTGTACCCGGGTTGTTTGCACAGAGCACGTAGGAACTTCCTCCGCACAAAGTCACGGTGTCTTCGGCATGATCGAATGTAGTTGGATAACAAATATTGGCATCAGCGACCGGGGGGCTACCATTATAAACGTTGATGGTCACCAGATCCAAATTGTTTGCACAAGGATAGCGTTGGCGGTAGATGTAAATATGTTGTCCAAGGGTCAATCCAGTAATGTTTACTGTCGGCCCACCATCGTCATCAACACCAGCAATTGCAGGAGAATCATAACCTCCAGAAATTACACCGGGGCCAGTTAGTTTGGTCCAATACCCATCAGCCAAAGGATCCG
>JBDKJN010000179.1:0-7256 GCA_039796595.1 Bacteroidota bacterium | reverse complement strand
AGGGCAGGAAAAAGGATTCAAGAGACGGTTCAAGGCTTATTACTATGCCATCAGGCAAATTGAAAAATCGAAGCCTGTCATAAACAACGGCAGACAAACCCTGTCATTCCATAAAAAGGGTTTCCAAGTCAAAGTAAACATGACATGGTCGGAGGATTTGGGTGGTTATGTCTTGGAAATGACGAGTTGAGATCAGGTCAATTTCACAACGCCCCTGCTTTAATCTCTTCAACAATTAATGGATCCAATAGGGTAGTAGTATCGCCTAACGATTGGAATTCTCCTTCTGCTACCTTACGCAGAATTCGACGCATGATCTTACCCGAACGAGTCTTCGGTAATCCGGATACAAATTGAATTTTATCAGGTTTGGCTATACGGCCAATTTGTTCTACCAAAGTTTCCACTATGGAATCTCGCATTTCGTCTGATGCATCTTTTTCATTGGCCAATATAACGTATGCATAAATACCCTGACCTTTGATATCGTGCGGGTAGCCAACAACAGCGCTTTCTATGACCGCTTTGTTTTGATTGATTGCATTTTCTATTTCTGCCGTCCCAAAGCGATGGCCGCTTACATTGATAACATCATCCACACGGCCTATTATTCGATAATGTCCATCGGCATCTCGACGTGCTCCATCACCAGTGAAGTACAATTGTTTATAGGTAGCAAAATAGTTGATTCGGCAACGCTCATGATCACCATACGTTGTGCGTAAAATTGAGGGCCAGGGATGACGTATACATAAGTAGCCTTCGACGTCATTGCCTATGATTTCATTTCCTTCACCATCGACCAGGATGGGCTGTATACCGGGTAGTGGCAATCCGGCATGAGCAGGTTTAAGGGGGGTGATTCCAGCCAATGCGCTGATCATAATGCCTCCTGTTTCTGTTTGCCACCAGGTGTCTACTACTGGACAACGTTGTTTGCCAATATGTGTATGGTACCAGTTCCAGGCTTCTTCATTGATCGGTTCTCCGACTGAACCCAATACCCGCAGACTATGAAGGTTATACGGGAGTACGTGATCGATACCAGCTGCCATCAATGAACGAATCGCTGTAGGTGCAGTATAAAATACGTTCACATGGTGTTTATCAATGACCTGCCAAAAGCGACCAGCATCTGGAAAAGTTGGTATGCCTTCGAACATCATGGTGGTGGCGCCGCAGAGCAATGGTCCATAGAGTATATAGCTGTGTCCAGTCACCCAGCCAACGTCCGCAGTGCACCAAAAGACTTCTTTGTCTCTGTATTGAAAAACATTAGCAAAACTATAACCGGCATATACCATATAACCTCCACATGTATGTACTACTCCTTTTGGTTTACCGGTGCTGCCACTTGTATACAATATAAACAATGGTTCCTCCGCATCCATGGATTCAGGTGGGCAAACCTCACTCACGCTAGGTGCAACGGAGCCAAACCATACATCACGTTCGGATTGCATATCTAGCGGCCAGTTCAAATGATTGATCACCAAAATTTTTTGGACACTTGAACATTGGGATACCGCTTCGTCTACAACTGATTTGACAGGCATTTGTTTGGCACCGCGATTCATGCCGTCGGTTGTGATAACATAAGCGCAAGAACTATCATTGATGCGGTCTGCTATGCTCGATGCGCTAAATCCTGCAAAAACAACACTGTGTATTGCACCGATTCGGGCACAAGCCAAAACGGCAAAGGCCAACTCTGGTATCATGGGCATGTAGATGCATACGCGATCGCCTTTTTGGACACCAATGTTTTTTAAAACATTCGCCATAATACTCACCTCACGAAGCAATTGGCGATAGGTGAACGTTTTGTATGTGGCATGTGTGTCATTGGGTTCCCAAATCAAAGCCGTTTGATCACCACGGGAGGTGATGTGTCGATCAATGCAGTTTTCTGTGATGTTGAGTCGTGCACCTTTGAACCATTCGACTCGTGGTTCTTCGAAATTCCAATCCAAGACCTTGTCCCATCTTTTTTGCCATACGTAATGGTCTGCTATTGCGCTCCAGAATGCGGATGGGTCTTTTATGCTTAACGCGTAAGCATCGTTGTATTCTTCTATGGTTGATATTTGAAATTTCATAGTCACGAATGTAATAAAAATAGGAGAATTTGTACAGAAACCGCTGCAATGAGTAATATCATAAAATTTCTAAAGGTCAATGGTGGATTGTTCCAATTGATGTAAAATTGAAAAAATAATCAAAATGAAAACGATTGGTTTACTCCTTTGCGTCTGCTGTGTTTCTTTCGAACTTGAGGCGCAACAAGATGACAGCACTCATACTGCTATTGAAAATGTGATTCAATTGTATTTTGAAGGCACCGCCAATGGTGAGCCTGAGAAGTTGCTGGAAGCATTTCATCCTGATTTTAACTTGTACACGGTCAACGATAAGGACAGCCTATGGATTCGGTCTGGAAAGGCGTATATCGATAAGATCAAAGTAGGTGAAAAGAACAATA
This sequence comes from Bacteroidota bacterium, assembly GCA_039796595.1. GTDB lineage: Bacteria > Bacteroidota > Bacteroidia > Flavobacteriales_D > Sanyastnellaceae > CANHSF01. Next base: position 4,774 of record JBDKJN010000179.1, on the reverse strand, counting down.
GACAAGGAAGTATTTTGCTTATTGATTACGCCGGCAACACAGCTATGGCTAAAGCCGAAATCTTGGTTCCCGGCTGGCGTTTGTTTACCGATTACTTTTTGTTGATGCGTTATCAAGGAGAATGGAAAATTGTTCAGAAGAGTTATAGCTGGGAGCCAGTCGGAGCAAAGCCATAACTTTGTCTATGTAGAAATAATTGTTATGGAAATGGACTAGCCAATTTAAGCTCTTGAAATTCATTGCAATGATATATTGTGAGCGTATTTGCGAGGGCTTGCTACTTTTCATTCAAAAAAAAATGTCAATGCCCAAGATTTCTGATCATTGAGGCATATTGGCAATATGAAACATTCAATTTACACTCTATTACTCGGTGCCGGCCTGGGACTTATACATATTAAAGGTACCGGACAAGCCGTGCTAATTGCCTCGAACAATGGCGCCACTTCGAGCTTCACTTTGAGCAATGTTCAAAGTATGGTATTTACAAATAACACCATTGTGGTGCATAACAATGATTGCGAAGAGCACCATTTCAGCGTTTTTTTCACAGATTATATGACCTTGGATGGGACTATAGCAGTGCAGGAAAAAAATGCATCCGATGTATTGAGTATTTATCCCAATCCGACACAGGAGCAAATAATTTTAGCCAGTTCAGGAGCTACTATTGGACTCGTAAAAGTTTATAGTTCAACAGGCGTCCTCGTACTGCAAGAATTTGTAGGATCTCAGAAAGGAACTATAGTCGTGGATGCATTAGCTCCTGGCATGTATATCGTAGTTACAGAGAGTCAAACCATGCAATTTGTCAAACAATGAGAGCGATAATTGTTGCTATAATAAGCATGTTTGCCGCCACGGGAGTGTGGGCGCAACAGACCATGCATGTGCATTCAAGTGGATCTGTGGATAGTCATCTACTTGCTGAAGGAGATAGTATATACTTCGATGCACAACAAACGACGATGTATTTTTTGAACAATGGTACTATTCTTCAGTATCAAGTGGCTCAAGTTGATAGCATTACATTTTCATATGATGTGTCTCATAATGTATATATCAATTATGTAAATAGTGATGTTCAAGTAGTCAATCCGCTTTCAACTAATGGTATTGACGTGGTGACGAATGGACAGCATGTGACTGTTCAAAGTTCCACAGAAGTTCAGGATGTAAATTATATTCTTTCGGGCACCACTAGCAATGGATCTTTTAAAGTTTATTCTGAAAAGCGCTACAATATCTTATTTAATGGAGTAACTATCACGAATCCTACAGGGCCTGCAATCAATTTGCAATCAACTAAAAAGGCTACGCTTCATTTGTTGCATGGCACAACCAATACCATTTCGGATGGGCCAACGTATGCTGCGGCGCCTGTGGTTGGAGGTATTGCAGAGGATCAAAAGGCTACTTTGTTTTGTGAGGCGGATATGGAATGGATCGGAAGCGGTTCTTTAACAGTGAACGCAATGGGTAGTGAACAACATGCCGTAGCAAGTGATGAAGAGATTAAGGTGAAGGAAGGCAACTGGACAATTGCTTCGGCAATGCGTGATGGAATACATGCTTCAGAAGGATTCTACTTGCGAGGTGGCTCGGTCGAGATCACATCACAAGGCGATGGAGTGGATGCAGAAATCGGTAGCTTTGAAATGAGTTGTGGGGACCTTGAAATTCACAGTACTGGAGCCGATGTCAAGGCTATTCGTAGCGATTCGTTGATGCTAGTTAGCGGAGGAGCCTTATTGATCAATATTTCTGGTGGTGCTTCCAAAGGCCTTGACTGTATCGGTGATATCGTTATTTCTGGTGGTCAACAAAGCATTACATCTTCTGGATTGGCAGTATTAACTGCCTTGGGTTCAGGGCAAGATGTATCTTATTCTTCTTTGATAACAGCTGATGGCACGATTACGATTTCTGGTGGACAACTTAATTTGACAACCACAGGTAAGGGCGGCCGTGCAATTTCGGGTAATGGCGATGTAGATATTCTTGGCGGTGTAATAACCATATCATCAACTGGTAATGGGGCTACCTACACGAATTCGAGTGGTACGGCAGATGCTTATCATAGCACCAGCATCAAAGTGGATGGAGATATGCATTGGTATGGAGGTGAATTAACAGCCACTAATGCTGGAACTGGCGGAAAAGGTATTGATGTAAACGGACAATTGGTGATCGGAGAAGAACAAGTAGGACCAACAGGAATGATTTCGACGACTGGAGCCAACATCACTATAAGTGGCGGTGGCGGCGGCGGTCCAGGCGGCGGTCCAGGCGGCGGCAATTCGGGTAACTATGACGAAGCAAAGACAATTAAAGTAGACGGAAATGTGACGATGCATGCTGGTAATGTTACAGTGGATAGCAATGATGATGGTTTAAAATCCGGTGCTACGATTACATTCAACGGTGGCACATTTACGGTTGCGAATTCGGAAGAAGGCATTGAAGCTCCTTTTATCACGGTCAATAATGGCCAAATCGATATTACATCGGCAGATGATGGATTCAACTCTACTGCGGGATCAGGTGGAGAAGGCAATGATGGTAGTTTATTATTGATTAATGATGGCTATATTGATATCAACGCTTCTGGTGGCGATGCTTTGGACAGCAATGGAAATATCACCATCAATGGTGGTACAGTTGTAGTTCACGGACCTCAATCATCTCCTGAGGTTGGCATGGACTACAACGGTACAGCTAAAGTAAACGGAGGTTTTGTAATTATCAGCGGGACGAATAGCAATATGACGCAAGGTTTTGGAACTGCATCAACACAACGTTCTTTAATATTGAAAACGACTCAAAGCATTCCTGCAAATACAATTATACATCTTCAGGATAGCGATGGGGTGGACGTGTTTACTTTCAAACCAAAGAGATCATATTATAGTATTGTGTTCTCATCGCCAGTGTTACAACAAGGAGTCTCTTACACACTATTTACTGGAGGTAGTTCAACAGGTACATCAAACGAAGGTTTAGTGACAGGCGGAACTTATACTGCAGGCACGAATGAGGCTACTGTCAATCCAAACAACATTGTCACTACCGTGAATTTTTAATGAAATTTTAGGGTAAGAACAGGCGTTCTTGTATTTCAAAGGTCACCGTTTGGTGACCTTTGTTTTTTTATTGTATAAAATTTCTTGGACTCACTTAGTGAAGGTTTTGGACCATGGTCTGTCAGGAAATGGTCAATTCGTAATCACTTCTGTTCAGACAGAGGTTTGCATCAATGAATCAAAGAAAAAACTTCTGTGTTAAAATGTAGCTAAGCAATTAAAAAATATGAATAATTGCAACCAACGATCTCATTAAATTGTCTACGGATTATATCGCGGTTCATTTGAATCGCATAAAAACCACCTTAACCATGAAAACATTCTTCCATCTTATCACTTTTTTGTTGGTCGGCCATATGGCCTACGCCCAATGTGTTCCTGGACAAGTTACTGAGGTTATTCCATTGGGTGGTGGGATTTATCAATTGGAGTTCGAAGTCGATGAACCAACGTCCTATATTATGATTGATTATTGGTTCTATTTTCCAGGGAGCGGTGGAACAGGTAATAATGTTTGGAGCTTTGAAACGGAAGGATGGCATCCCTATCACCTGACGATTTATTGGGCTGATCCCGCTGATCCTACTACTACAGTTTGCACGAGTGGATTGAGCGACGATATTTATATCCCTTGCGATATGGTTGAAGCGCAATGGTCTGATGGTGTTTTGTCAGAAGATGGACTTGGGGTCTATTTCGATATCGCAGCCGAAGGAGGCAATGGAGACTTCACCTTCAGTTATCAGTCCAATGCGGATTATGAAGTATTACCAAATAATGTGGTGTATGTAGCATTCAGCGATGAACCTTACGCTTCGTTGGAATTTCAAGCTACCGACTCAGAAGGTTGTCAGAGCAATTGGATGGGCGTGGGAGAGGAGAACCCGAATTTGATTTGTCATCTTGAAGCCGATTGGTATGTCGAAGAGGATGTGTTGTACGGCCAATTTGAATTACTAATAGGAGACAATCCAATTTATTATCCCGTTGTCGATTGGCACTTTGGTGATGGTGAAAATAGCATCTGTTATGAATGTCCACAGAATGTATATACGGCCTTGCACACTTACATGGAGCCTGGTACATACGATGTCTGTGTCTATTCGTTGGATGATTTCGAAGACAGTTGTCCAGATACGGTTTGCCAGTCTGTAGTTGTAGGACAGCCTGTTGTAGTATGCCCAACGATTCAAAATATTACTCCTCAATATTTAGGATCAGAAGGATATGCTCTTGATGTGATGTGGTCGTCTAGCATGACGAATATTCCCGATATGGATGTGACTTCCATTGATGATGTCAACAATGACCCGAATGTCTTTGCTTTCGATTCAACCGGCACGCATGAGATTTGTATATCTATCGATTGGAGCACGGCTCTTGTGGCGGATTATTTGAATTGTCCCACTGATACCTGCATTGAGGTGGTATTCGACTGCGCCAATTTCGATGCTATCATTTATCTGACGTATTGGGATTGGTCAGGAACCATCTTAAGTGTTTTTTACGATTGCACTTCTACCAACATGGGTTGTACTTATGTTTGGGATACTGAGAATACAGCGCTTGACAATGAGTTTGACTTTATGATGTTCGAAGGCAATCCAGATGTGCAAGGTTCTTTCTTCGCTATTGATGCTTTGCAATGCGTGAGTGACACCGTATTTTTCTTTTACGAAGCGCCAATTCAA
>JBDKJN010000178.1:0-4580 GCA_039796595.1 Bacteroidota bacterium | reverse complement strand
TAATTTCTGAAGCTACAAATGTGGCGGATGTTGTTCGTCGATATGACGCTGGTTTTGTCATGAAAGAAATGACATCTGATGCTATTTACGATGAGCTTGTTGCAGCATATAAAAAACATCGTTCTAAAGATTTGATTGCAAAAGGACAGAATGCTTTGCGCATGGTCAGCAATGAATTCAATTGGAATAAAGTGGTGAATGATTTTGGCAATCTCTATCAGGCGGCGTGAGCAAAGTTTCTCAGGAAATACTAGACCGAAAATGGTTTCGCACCATGGGCTTCCTTTTGATGATAGTTTTGTTCATCAAAATTGGAGGCTTTTTTACGTGGAGTGAAAATATCAATATTACTCGCGTCGTAAAGGTTTTTTCCCGAATTATGATGACGATCGCCATCATTTGGATGTATTACAAGATTGTCAACAAAGGGGCTATTGGAACGGTGAGGTGGGAGCATACACTGGCTCCGATTTTGTATGTGGCATATCTGTTCTTGGGCTTGGCATCGTTGATGTGGAGCACCAAACCTGGTTATAGCGGCTTGCAATGGTTTATGGATATTGAGAGTTTGGTTTTCGCCTTCTATTACGTCCGATGTTTTATTCTTCTCGATAAATATTTTCCTCATAGTGGTATCAGCTTCAGCAATGTATTGGGCAACGCTACTTTCTTGATGTTGTTGATTTTTGTTATCGGTATGTTTGTAGATCCCGACAACTTTTTCCGTTTAACGCATGGTGGTGAGGAGGCTCGTTTGGGGGGATTATTTATGAATCCAAATGAATTGGGGATGCTATGTGTTGTTGGTATATCCAGTTTGATTTTTGATCTATACACCGACAAAAGCAAAACATGGTGCATCATTAAGATGGCTGTTTTGATGTATGCGCTGATCATGACTGGTAGTCGAAGTACAACTATTGGATTTTTGATCGTGGCCTTTTTCCATATCAATCAAAGTAAACATGTCAAACTAAAAATTGCCATGTACGCAGGTGGTATCGCTATCATTCCTGTTGCAGTGAGCACAATGATCGTTAAAGAGCATGGTGGTGGTTTGGAAGAGGTATTGAGTATGACGGGGCGTCTTCCTTTCTGGCAAGCACTATTGACTGAAGGCTTCCCCAAGGAGCCTCTATTGGGTTTTGGATTTATGCGTATTGCATACAAGGACTTTTTCCAAGGAGTGCACACATATCCAGGCCAAATGACCCACAACACTTTCATTCAAGTACTCATGAATCTTGGTATTGTGGGCTTTACGATCGTGTTTTATCAAATGGTAGCCACAGTAAAAGGAATTATGGCGCAGGACAAAACGAAAAAATTGATGCTTGTAGGTTTTATGATACCTGTAATCATCAATTCTTTCACTGAATTTGGAATTTTTGGAGAAACCAATTATGGCATCTTGTTTTATCAGTTGACCTTCCTTTATGTCAGTGTCAACATACAAGACCGACTTACTCCGAAGGAGAAACTCTTTCTCAAAAAACGGCGACCGGATCTGAAAATTGAATTTGCATAACGGTGTTAGTCATTCTCCTGTGGATGGAAGCACAGTCCATTACATTTTATTTTCCTGCCAATACACCACACATATGGAAAAGCAATCGTGCACCAACATTACCGTTCCAATCGTTTTCACCTGGTGCTACTTCCACGAGATCAAATCCAATGATCTCTTTACCTGATGCCATTAATTGACTTAGTAAATAGGTTGCTTCGTCAAACCACAAGCCTCCAGGAACAGGTGTTCCTGTGTTTGGACATAAGGTAGGATCTAAACCATCAATGTCAAAGCTGATATGAACTTTGTTGGGCAATGCCTCGATGATAGCATCGCATTGTTGTTTCCACGAAGTACCATTATATCGTTCGCGTTGTAAGGCCGCATTAAAAAATGTGGACACTCGACCATTGGATTGTGCTGCTACTTCGACTTCTTGTAAACAATAATCACGAATTCCTACTGAAACAATTTTGGCGACTTGTGGCAACTGCAATGCATTGTACATAATGCTTGCGTGAGAATAAGTAAAGCCTTCATAAGCAATGCGCAAATCGTAGTGAGCGTCGATATGCAAAATGCCAAAGGCATCATGTCGTTTGGCTTGTGCACGGAAATAACCCAGTGGAGTACTGTGATCACCTCCGAGTAATCCCACCTTTTTGCCTTTGTCCAGCCATTTGCTTACTGCCGCTTCAACGTGTTGATTCATGTCTTCACAGGCACGGTTGATTTCATCTAGGTCTGCCTTCGCTGTGGGATCAGAATTCAAATCAACTCCGTCCTCAATTTTTTCTATTAAATCAGCTGCCTTATTCTTGAGGTCTGTGCTGCGCATGAGCATGTTTTCATCTAGGTCGTCCATGGCAATGCCTTGCTTCCATAATTCTGGAAATTCTGGATGATACAAGTCCACTTGAAAACTCGCTTCCAAAATGTGAGACGGACCTACTGAGGTACCTTCTCCATAGCTTGTGGTGACCTCCCAGGGTACTTCTACTAAGACGATATCAGATTCTTCACATGTAAACGGCAAACCATATATATTGGCATCTTTCAGACCCGCTGCACTTGGATCGAAATTTTTGATCTTTTCTTCTTTGTTCATGCCGCGAAGATCATACGAAAATCGAGTTGCCACAAACTTTGGTCATTTTGTATTTAAACCTTGAAGATTCATCGTGAAAATTGAGGAGGTGTCTCTTGTTTAATATGGCCGGCCATGCATAGTTTAGTTTACTACGGTGACTTTGACTTGTTGAAAAGCACCAAAACACCCGAGTCCACCCGATGCATTGGAATAAACAAGCGATGGTTCACTAAAGGGTGAGCTGTAATTGAGGTTGAATAAGCTTTTATGTAGATCAAAATAGGCTTTGTTGACGTGCAACAAGTAGAAGTCCAAGGTAATAGGTTGTGTGCTGTCGTAGTTATAAATCGGCCCGGAACCTGTCTTTCTTAATCTTCCTTGGTTGGATGCTCCATCGTCTTCCAAGAAATGCGTTAACTGGAATGACGTGACTTGCATACCTCCGTCATATACAAAGGTGTCCCGGTACATTACTAGTCCTCGATAGTAGTTGATGTCTGACGATACATCGTCCCATGCCATTTCCAAGTCAACATAGGTGTTGTTGCTAAAACCTCCAGTTTCTTCGGAGACATCGGTTATTTGAGCAGTTACATTTTGTGGGATAAGTGTAGGCACCGTTGTTGAAGCTGTCCAAACCGGATAGTCTGGTGCTTCAATACGCAAGGTATAAGTTTCTCCGGCTGCAACTGGAAAATCTGACGCCAACAACGTATAGTTCTGGTTAAACGTATCAAAATTGAATTGTGCAGATTGCATGCCATTGCTGATAGTTACTATTGCATTGGAGATCTCTAAAGGAATATTTTCTTGATCTCCGAATAATGGGTTGACCCGTGATACAACTGCATAATAGATGGTATCCTGGGGACTTATATAACAGGTAGCGCTGATCATAGGATCAACTGTAGGCACTTCAATATCGGCGTCGGCTTCACAACCGAAGATGAAAAGGCTAAGAATGAAATATAAAGCGATCTTTTTCATGGGATTAAAAGGCATAGGTCCAACTTACAGAGGGTAGAATAGGGAAGAGACTGACTTGTTTTAATTTATTGTTGCCTCTTGAATCCGTATTGATGTAGTAGAAAAATGGATTTTTTCGGTTGTAGGCGTTGTACAATCCTACTTCAAAGGTGCGTTTGGATCTTTTTAACTGCTTGACGAACTGAGCTGAAACATCGAAGCGATGATAGGCCGCCATGCGAAAGCTGTTCTTGTCGCCATAATATTCTACATAGTAATTTCCGCCGTAGAACATGGAGTTGTTCACGTCTATGTTGTGTTGCTGAACTTGATAATTGGCCAGCGGTAAAGTGATTGCTTGTCCCGTCCCATATACCCATGTAGCAGCTATCTGCACGTGATCGTTGATTTTGTAAATACCAACCAGACTTATGTCGTGACGACGATCGTAACGCGCATAAAAAGGTTTACCAAAATTCAATTCGTCAAATTGAAGTTTGGTCCATGATAAGGTGTATCCAATCCAGCCAGAGAACTTGCCTACTTTGCGTTGGAGCATAATTTCACCACCATAACTTTCGCCCTGTCCTGCGGTTACCTGGTCTTCATAGTTGAAATCATCGCCACCTTCTCCGTCACCTTCGAGGAAAGATGCTCCTTCTTTGTAATGTATGATGTCTTCCATTTTTTTATAATACCCTTCAACTGTTAGCGTGAGCTTGTGCTTTGGAATATCACGTGCAATTCCAAGTGCTACCTGTTGACTATGTTGAGGTCCAATATTTTTGGTCGCAGGTACCCACAAGTCAGTAGGTAGCCCAATGCCTGTATTGCTCAGTAAGTGAATGTATTGATTCATTAATGCATAACTTCCTTTTACGGATGTTAATTCATTCAATAAATAACGGGCAGAGAATCGTGGCTCAGGTCTAACATAGTGCCGTTTTTCATGTGTATATTGGCTTACGCGAAGACCAATATTCATTTTAAATAAACGGCCGATACTCCAATCAT